>QJWJ01000022.1 GCA_003235365.1 Deltaproteobacteria bacterium | reverse complement strand
CCACCCGGACCGCCGCGCCTGCGCTAGGATTCGACCCCGCTGTTGGCGGCCCCGAAGGATCGTGGCGGTGTAGCTCAGTTGGTTAGAGCGGCGGCTTCATAAGCCGTAGGTCGTTGGTTCAAGTCCAACCACCGCTACCACTTCACTCCTGTCGATCGCCGCTCCGCCCGAGTTCGCGGGTCGCCGCGCTCCCAGAACGCGTGTATGCGAGCACCAGGTAGGCGATCGCCAGAATCACGACGTGAACGACGGCCGAAACTCCCGAACGCGAAGTCAGCCAGCCCATCTCGATCAACGCCACGCTGCCGAACGCAGACGCGGCAATCGACAGCGCCCCGCGCTCCGGCGTCACGAGGCGAAGGCCGGCGAGTCGCAACAGATAGAGCGCAACGTATCCGGTCGCCCCGACCAGCGTCGCCCGCACGAAGTTCACCTCCGGGTGGAAAATGCGGTAGAGCTGATCGAGCAGGATGAGCAAGACGACGAGAAATGCAACCGCGAGCAGGTTCTGGCGCACGCTGCGCTCCGACCGGAGAAGATCGCGCTCATGATACCATAGAGGTCGGCCCGCCCCGAAGGGCGTGTCTCGACACATGGCCGCGGCTTGTGGGCCCTTTGCGCGAAGGCCCGCTGCTCGCGGTGATCATCAGTGTAGTTTGTGCGTGGCCTTCACAACCGCGCACGTCGTTCATGAACACTAACCTGCGGACCCAGCGAATGGACCCAGCTTGCGCCTCGCGTGATTGGGTTGCACTTCAAATTCGACGCTAATGAGCCCCGCACTAGGTGACACCCGGTAGATATCGAGCCCAGATCAGGCTCGAGATGGCAGCCAGCTCACACAGAACCACTGCGGCCTGAACCCGGCGATTGGCGCTGACGGCTCCAAGCAAGAGGTAGCCGTAGGTGATGGCGTCGTCGGGCCTCACCAAGGGGCCGTCCAGCAGCAGCCAGCGTCGCAAGGCTGCGGCAAGAACGGTTACCGCGTAGGCGCCGTAGAAGCCGCGCCGCACTTTCAGGAAGTGACGCTCCCAAGACTCGACACCTTGCGGAGAGCCCGTGACCAGGATGCTGGATGCGATGTAGAGAGAAGCGGGTACCGCCATGATCAGGGCGAAGTTCGCGAAGGTCCAGGTCGCCACGTCCCGCACGGACCAGAGCGACCACCACGCGAGCAGGTGGACGAACAGAATGTCGGCCACCCAGGTTGCGTGGACCCAGTAGCGTCGGCCCGGCTCGAGGACGTGACGCGTCGCGCCCAACAGTTGAGCGGCGCTGAGCGACAGCACGATGGAGACGGCGGCCGCGATGTACTCGAAGAGGGTCATTCCGGTTTTTCGTTACGGACTCTGTGCGATGGGGGTGGCCGCTACGTCGGCTCGGTTTCGCCGCGCGCCCAACGGATGGCCTCGTCGATCTCCCGGAACACCCGAAACGCGGTGTCGGGCTCGTCGCGATAGGCGCCGAACATCCGCGCCAACCCGAAGTCGATCTCTCGCTGCGTGACGAACGCGACGCGCGCGGGAGGGGCCGGTTGGTTCTTCTTCACGAAGTAAGCGAGCTCGCGGATGTCGTCAGTCGAAAGAGCGAACTCGGCCTCGAGATAAGCCCAGACGACAGCCCGGCCGGGCCAGCCCTGCGTGCGCCAAAGCTTCGAGACCCCGGCCCGGGACTCTTCGAGCCCGAAGACGCCGCTGCAAGACGCAATGGCGACCCCGGATTCGGGTTCGACCACGATTTCGACCGACATACTCGATCCGCTCCGACTGCTCGCAACAGGCCAAGCCACTGCCCGCGCGTCGGCGAAGGCTAGCACGGCGGGATTGCTTCGAAGTGTGAGACGGAGTCTCCATTCTTCTTTACCCGCAACCGTCGCTGCTGGTAGGCTGCGCTGTCGGGAAGGAGGCGCAGATGGGGCGGTGGCTCTGGGTGCTTTGCGCGGGCGTCTCGATCGCGTGGAGCACCACGGCCAGTGCGCTCGTCACGCTGGGCAAAATCACTCCCAACCCGTCGACCGTCGCGCGGGGCGTTCAGGTGGTGGGCAACCTGGCCTACGTGGCCGACGACTCGAAGGGCCTGCGCGTCATCGACGTCTCGGATCCCACCGCCCGGTAGAGCTCGGCAACCTCGGCCTTCAGCGCGGCGTGTACGACGTCAAGGTGGTCGGCAGCCTCGCCTACCTGACCGGGTCGTCGTTCGGGACGCCGGATGTCGGATGGCTGCGCATCGTCGATGTCTCCAATCCCACCAAGCTGGTGAGGCTCGGGGTGTTCAACCTCGAGGGCTGAGGGTACGAGGCCAAGGTCGTGGGCGGCCTCGCCTACGTGGCCGACGACGTTGCCGGCGTGCGCGTGATCGATGTCTCGGACCCCACCGCGCCATTCGAGCTGGGCGGCGTCACCAAGGGCGGCGTCGCGCTCGGCGTCGCCGTGGTGGACGGGCTCACGTACGTCGCCAACGATACCTCCGGCCTGCGCATCATCGAGTTCGGCCCCGAATACGTGGCGATTCCCGAGCCGAATGCGCTATCCGTCCTGGTGTCGGGAGCACTGACGCTCGCGCTGCTGCGGCGCGCTTCTCGCCGCAGGTACACGAACAGCAGTGAAGGCAGTGAAGGAGATGGAAGACATGACGGAATTCGACAATGCGAGAGAATTCTTTGACGCGTGCGAATCGGCAAAGGGCTGGGAGGAGTGCCAGCAATACGTAGCGGAAGGCGCGACGTTCAGCGCGCAGTGCGAGCCCCTGGCAGAGATCGACACGGTGAAGGCGTACTGCGAGTGGATGGCCGGAGTCGTGCGAGACGCCACCCCGGGTGCGACCTACGACGTCCACGCTTCGAGCTTCGACGAGCAGACCCACACCGCGATGTTCTT
Organism: Deltaproteobacteria bacterium; assembly: GCA_003235365.1. Lineage (GTDB taxonomy): Bacteria > Myxococcota_A > Polyangia > Polyangiales > Polyangiaceae > SZUA-265. The sequence goes on along the minus strand of QJWJ01000022.1, from coordinate 623 downwards.
TGGAACCTATCACCTGAAGCACACGAAAGATGGCGGCCCCGTGCCGCCGACCCACAAGGAGGCGCACGCGAACTACGTGTACTGCCTGACCATGAACGCGGACGGCAAGGTCGAGAAGATGGTCAAGATCTGGAATGCGCCCTGGACCCTGCGCGAATTGGGTTGGGCGTAAATCCTGCGCCGAGCTGATTCAGCGCACCGTCGCGCGATTCGCACCAAAGTGGGTCACGCCGCCCCATCTTGAATCTGCTTTACTCGCAGCCGGCGATGCTGGTACGCTGCACTGAGCCGAAGAGGTGCGGATGCGGCGTTTGCTCTTGATTCTTTGCGCGGCTGTCTCGCTCGCGCTGAGCACCACGGCCAGTGCGCTCATCACGGTGGGCGCGCTCGACACGCCGGGCCGGGCCAGGGACGTGGAGGTTGTGAGCAATCTCGCCTACGTGGCGGATTATGACTACGGCCTGCGGATCATCGACATCTCGAATCCCGCAAACCCGGTCGAGCTCGGCGCGCTCGCCAAGCCGGGCATCTACTCGTACGGCGCGTCCGACGTCGAGGTGGTGGGCGACCGCGCCTACCTGGGAACCGCAACGAACGGACTGCACATCATCGACGTCTCCAAC
>QJWJ01000078.1 GCA_003235365.1 Deltaproteobacteria bacterium | reverse complement strand
CGCAGGCGCAGGCGGCGGGGCCCGCCGGCGCCGAGCAGACAGCCACCGCGTCGCCCCCCTCACTCGAGGCGATGATCCGCGATTCAGCCCAGCCCTCGTATTCCGCACTGCCGGCGGCGCCGAGAGCGGATGCCAAGCAACTGCGCCGCGCGCTGGTTCAAGTTCGGGGTGACATCTTGAGGCTGCTGGAAACGTTGGACGCGGACGGGGCGGCCGATGCAGGTTGAGTCGAGTTAGCCCGCATCGGACAGGGAATGTCCGCGGCGTCGACCGAGCGAGCTTGACTGGGACGCCGGCTAGGGCGAGATCGACCTCCCAACAAGTCAGGAGGAATCGATGGCAGAAGGCCTAAACAAAGTCATGTTGCTCGGAAATCTCGGAGCTGATCCCGAGTTGCGGATGACCTCGGGAGGGCAAGCCGTGTTGAAGCTTCGGCTGGCTACGTCCGAATCGTACATGGACCGAAACCGCAACCGCCAAGAACGCACCGAGTGGCACCGCGTCGTGGTTTGGGGCAAGCGCGCCGAAGCATTGAACAAGATTCTCTCCAAGGGGAGTCGCATCTTCGTCGAAGGCGGCTTGCGCACCTCGAGCTACGAAGACAAGGACGGAAACAAGCGATACACGACGGAAATCGTCGCAAGCGAGATCATCCTCGCGGGTCGCGCGGGCGGTGGTGGCAGCCGAGACACGGGCGGCGGTGACTCCTTCGGTCCCGGGCCGAGTTACGACGAAGCGCCGTCGACCGGCGGGTTCGGCGGCGGCCCCGACGATGACGACATCCCGTTCTGAGAGACGATTCCTTCGGTCGCCCACGGCTCGAAACCGTGTCGTTCTGTTGGCGTTGTGTGCACTGACGACGGCGGCGGCCGCTTGCCGTCGCAAAGCCGAGCCCGCGCCGCAACCGCGAGAGGTCACGGCGGTCGCCGCGCCGGCTTCGCTGGTCTTGTCCGGCGCCGTTCCTGCGCCGCAGCAGTTCTGGGAGCGCGTCCGCGCCGGGCTTGGGCAACGCGGCCAATCGTTGCCCAAGCACTACCCATTGATGTTGACGGAACTGCTCTCCGTCTCACCCGTGGTTACCGGGCGGTTCGAGGGCGAACGGCCTTTGCGTTTCGCGGTCTCCGTGCACGACGAAGAGGCGCTCGGTTGGGCGGTGGCCGTCAAGCTTCGAAGTGGTGGCGAGCTCGTCGCCGAGTTGTCGACGGGAGCGTCCGCGCCTTACCGGGCCGTCCCCGACGGCGCCGTCGTTCGCCTGCAAAGGCCGGGTGTGGAGGAATCACCCGCGCGCGGCGTGAGTCGCAACTACCTGGTGTTGGCCTCGGACGCTGCGGCTCTGTCCGCGTTGGGGCCGTACTTGGCTGCGACGTCGCTGGAAGACCAGACTCGTGCCCCCGCCGAGGGGCTGGCGCTGGAGTCGGTGCCGGGTGCCGGACCCCGGCTGGCGTCCGTGTGGCGCGGCGCGGTCGGTTTGCATCGCTCGCGGCTGCTGGCACGCTTCGACGCCCTGTTCGACGAAGGGATCTCGTCGGGCTTCAAACGTGTGGGCGGAGTCCTGTTCGATGCGCTCGCGAGCACGGTCGAGCGGGCCTTGCGCGTCACCGAGCATTCCCGCGTCACCGTCGAGGTCGACGAGCGTCGGCTGCGGTTGTCCGCGGCACAGCGCGCCCCGTCGCAGTGGTCTGCCTCTGCGAGGGCTTGCGAGGTTGCCCGCGACGCTCCGCTGCCCAATCCGCTGTTGGCGGTCGTTTGGGGGGCCGCGGGGATGACGCCACTCATCGCTGGACAGCCCGAGGCGCCCGGTGGCGGTGCTGGGCAACCGGCCACGGGCGCGGGCGCGCCAGACGGCGTCGAGCTTGCGGACGTGTCCGTCGCCTCTCCGGGGATCTTGGGTGCGGCCGAGATCGACGGTGAGCTGCACGGCTTCGCGCGTTTCGAATCGTCGGGCTCGTCGCTCGCCGAGACCACGCAGCGGCTGCTGTTCGACGGGCGCGCAGCGGGGCGGTGGTTCGAACGGAAGCGGTCTCGTCCCGGTGGCGCCGCCACGGCAGTGTGGTCGTACTCGACGTCCGCCGACCAGCGTTTGCCGTCGACCGTGCAAGTGGCGCTCGACGAGCGCGACGGGCGGGCGCGCTGGACGTTTGGTCGAGATGCCGCCAAACTGCTCGATGTCTGGGGCAAGGGTCCAGCATCCACCGTCCCTTGGCCGTGGTCTGCCGAGTGCTCGCGGGTGATGTTTGCCGTTACCGCCGGGCAGCCTGGGCATGCCGTCGCGGCTTGGACCCTCGCAGCCGCCGAGGGGTTCGAGGTGTTGGCGGAGGCTCCATTGGAACTGTTTGCGGACCGATGGCTGGCTCAACCCTGAAACGTTTTACGTCGACGACTCCGACGCTCGGCAGCGGCGTTGCGCGCCGAACGTTCCGTGCCTTTGCTGCGTGGTTGCTCGTCGGTTGGGCGGGCTGTGCAACCCGGGCCGAGATCGAGCATCGCGCTCCGTCCGTGCCGCCTGCGACGCTCAGCGACGCGACCGAACCCGGGCCACCTCACGTCGTCTTAGCTCGCGCCAGCTCGGGCAGTGTACCCGCAACCCAACCCGCGACTCGTTCCGTCGAACCGCGTCCCTTGCAACTACCGCGACTGTTCGCCGCCCTCGACCGACTCGAGCACGGCGATCATCCCGAAAGCGTGCGCATCGCCTGGTTTGGCGATTCGCATACCGCCGCCGACTTCCTCACTGGCGAGGTTCGCGAACGGTTGCAGAGTCGATTCGGCAACGGCGGGCCGGGCTTCGTGCGTATCGGCGTGGAAAGTGGACGTCACGCGCAAGTCGCGACCCAACGGCGAGGCAAGTGGCGTCAGCTGCCGCGCGTCCCGACGTTGTACAAGCAGCAAGACGATGGCGTTTTCGGTGTGTCCGGACTCGCGGCACACGCCATCTCGGGTCGGGCTTCCTTGCGCCAGAGACGCGCGGCAATTGGGTTGTCGTGGGAGTTCGTCCTTCGCGGCGCTGGGCCGCGCCCCAGAGCGCTTCTGAGGATCGATGGCTCGTCGGAGAAGATCGATTTGCTCGCCCGCTCGACGACTCGCGGGTCCCAATTGCGCGGCGCGGTCGTTTCCGTGCCGGCGCCGGCCGCGGTCGAGCTCGAGTTGCGCAACGTCGACGTGTTTGGGGCGTTTGGGACGGCAGAGTCACCCGGCGTCGAGCTCGATACCCTCGGTATCAACGGCGCGCGGATCCGCACGATGCTGGCGTGGCAGGAGGGGGCCTGGCTCGGAGAACTCGCCCAGCGCGATCCAGTGCTCGTCGTCCTTGCGTTCGGGACCAACGAGTCGGGCGACAACGTCTCGGTGGAGAGGTACGCAGCGGACTACGCCAAGGTCCTCGAACTCGTTCGCGCTGCGTTGCCGCTGGCAGATTGCCTGCTCGTCGGGCCGACGGATCGAGGCAAGGATCAGACGTTCGAGGCAGGTCGCGCCCAAGCACTCGATGCGATGCAAGGTCGGTTTGCTGCCCAAAGCGGTTGTGGCTATTTCAGCCTTTGGCGACACATGGGCGGTGCGGGCGGCTACTCCAATTGGGCCAAGCAGTCGTTGGCTGGTTCGGACGGCATCCACTTGACGGTGGACGGTTACCACCGACTGGGGCGCGAGTTCGCCGAGGAACTACTGCGGGCTTACGACGCTTGGCGTTCCGGTGGTCGCTGACGGAACGTCGTCCTTCACCGGTGTGGCGGGCGTGTCGGCGGAAGCGGAATAGGCGTCGTAGGCTTGCATCAAAGCCTGATAGACCCAGTTGCCGAGCACCTGCGCGCCGTAGCCGGACGGATGGGTGAAATCGGCTTGTCCCAGTCCTCGACGAACCCACTTGGCCATCGAGCCCCGACCCCCCATCGCTTCGTACGTGTTCCAGAACGCACAGCCCACAGCTTTGGCGGTTTCGGCCTGCTGTTTGACGATGTGTGGAATGATGGGCAGCGTCACGAGCACACCACCCTCTTTGCGCGCTCGGTCCATCGCGGCCAATACGAGGCAGCTTGCGTTGGGCAAGGCACGTTTGCCTTGCAACAGCACCTCTCGCATCGTGCGATCGTAGTCTTCCATCGAATACGCGAAGCCGTCGCCGCTTTCGTTCGCGCCAAACTCGTAGACGAGCAAGTTCGAGTCGCGCAGCTTCAGTTGCTCGGCCCAGTGCGCGTCGTCCTGCTTGTCCAAGAAGCGGATCCTCGCCCCTTGAATGCCGATGGCGTCGAGCACGACGCCGGGGCCCGAGCGTTCCATGATCACACCGAACGTGCGGGTCATGCCCGCTTTGGTCACGACCTCGAGCAGGTGCTCGCCATCGGTGGTTTCGACGTCGAACACCCCAGAGCCCGGCGTCTCAGCCTCCGTTTCGACGAGCGCGTGGTGCTTACCGTCGAGATTGATCTGCAGTTTGCCGCCGTGGGGTTGTTTCAAGTACAGCAGCCGAAAGCGCGACACGTTGCGTCCGTACTCGCCCGACTCTGCGGTGCCGAATCGCGCACGAACGCCGGGCGGTGCGACGAACGACACGCCCCCCAAACCGTACAGGCCGTCGCTGGCATAGGGTCCCACCACGCGACTGACCTTGAAGCCCTTGCTGGCGAACCGAAAGACGTCGTTGTGAAAATACGAGGGCCACGCGTCGGCCATCAACACGAAGCCGTGCCCGGCGTCGCCGAACTGCTTTTGCATCAGGCGGCGCAAGGTGCCGGTGACGTAGTCGCTGGCGACGAGTGAATCTCCGAAATACGTGATGCGGGTGATCGCCTCGTCGCGCTTGGCCGCGGTTCGGCGCAACGCTTCGAAGAACTTGTTCAGCTCGGAGCTCGGATCGGAGATCGACACCGGCGGTGCTTCGGCGTCGACTCGCGGAACGGTGAAGTCGTCAGAGTTGCCTTGCGCAATCGGGCCTCGATCGGACGGCAATCGAGCGACCTCGGGCTGCATCAGTTCCGTGCGCGTACGGGTTTCGACTTCGAGCTCGCTCTGGCCTTCGTGTTGTTGACTCGGGTCGAGCAGCGCAACGTCCACGGCGTCGTCGGTGGTGGGCCGATCGAGCAAGCGCCAACGTTCCGCTCCCGGTGTCCACTGCAGTGCCAGAGCTACGCCGACGACCAACGCGCAGGCCAGCGGCGCTTTCGAGACGAGTGCTTGTCGAGGGCTCGTTATCACGGGCCCGTCAACCGCTACCGGGTCATGCCCTCGCTCGGCCCGGGGGGGCGGTGTCGCGGTTGCCGCAGCTGCAGAACGACTCGTCACGGCGAAGCGACGCTGGAAACCGTCGGGGTATCCACGGTAGTCGTCACCGTGGGATGAGGCGGCTCGACTGGAGCCACCACGGGTGGTGAGGTGTTCACCTCGGCCAGGGGCACTGGCGTCGGGGCGGGCCGGACACTGGGCGGGGCAGGCCTACGGATTGTCTTGGGCTTCTTCGGGGCTTTGGGCCTGGGTGCGGGTTCGATGATTTCCGTCACGGTGCCAGTCGCGGTGCCGGCATCCGCGGTCGCGTCGTCCACTTCTTCGACCATCGCTTCTGGCAAGTCGACGGGAGCGACGCTGCGAGCCGAGAGCTCTTCGAGCCGGTTTACGGCCTGACGCCGGTACTCCGCGGCGACGGATTCGGCTTTGGCTACGGCGTCCAGTAGTTGTCGTCGGGCGTCCAGGTCCTGCTCCTTGGCGGCGAGCTGCATCTGGTGGTGCGCCCAGGCGTCTTCGATTTGGCGAAACGACGCGGAAGCGCGCAGATTGCTTTGGGGGCCGATGCGCTGAAGCGACGCGTGTGCGCCTTGAATGTCGCCGCTCGCGAACTGATGTTGCGCCTCGCTCAACGCGCGGGTTGCCGGGTTGGCTTGGCCGCCGACCACCCGCGGAGGCTGGCTCTCGGCGGTGACCCAGGCGACCAGCGTGATCATTGCCCCTGCGCCGATCGCCGCGCTGGCCCAGCGTTGGGTGCGGCTCAAGTTCGACCAGAAGCCGCTGTGCCGCGCCCGGGGATGGTCGGAAAGCGTGAACACCTGACCACGTGGGACGAATTGCAGGTGAACGTCACCCAGTTCGACGATGTCCCCCGAGTACAGGGTCGTCGACTGAACCTCCATGCCGTTGACGCGCACACCGTTCGAGCTGTGTTGGTCGCCGATTCGGTAGCGGCCGCTGTCGTCGCGTTCGATGTCGGCGTGAACACGACTGACGGAGGTGTCGTTCAGGGCGATGTCGCATTCTTCACCGCGCCCGAGCAGCACCCGGCGATCGCCCAACGGGTACTCTTCTCCACGGTTTTGCCCCTCGACGACCACGAGCCGGTCGTGTTCAGCCCCCGCCGGAGCGTCGGGCTGGGGCGCGGGAAGCGTCATCGCTTCACGGCTGACCACCTCTTCGTCCAGCATCAGTGCGTCGTCGTACAGCAGCACGTCGTAGTCACCGATGCGGATCTTGGTGTCGTGGCTGACCTCCACCGCCCCTTTGATGCGCTGCGTGTTGACGTACGAACCGGTGTAGCTGTCCAGGTCCGTGAGCAGCCAGTTGTCACCGTTTCGTGTCAGAGTCGCGTGGCGCCGCGAGACGTTTCGCTCCGTGAGGCGAACGCTGTTCTCCTCCGCGCGACCGATGGTGTAACTGGGGCGCACCAGATTGACGACCGTGCGGTTCGACTGATCATCCTCGATGCGCAGTTTCCACATGCCAGGGGTCGATCCTGCCGCGAAATCGCCCAGTTCGCCAAGTGTGCGCGCGCGATAGCCCGCTGCGCCGTGGCGATTGCAGGCCTGTGGTTCGGAATGTTCAGTCGCTGGTCGGACCCGCTGGAGCGGGCCTGTCAGGCGTGCGCGAGGAGCATCGCGTGACGCGCCAGCGCATCGTGGATGTGTGGCCGGACACCACGAATGGCGATGTTGTCGCGGCTCGGGCAGACGCGGTTGGTGAGCAGTACGACAGCCAGGTCGCGCTCCGGGTCGCACCAGAGGCTGGTTCCGGTGAAGCCCAGGTGACCAAAACTCGCAGCCGAGAGCACATTTCCAGCCGACGACCCCGTGGGAGCTTTGCCATCGAAACCTCCACGCATGCTGCCACCGCTGCGCGGCGCGACGAGTAGTTGCGTCGCGAGGGGCGACAGACAATTGGACCGCCGGGCGACGAAATCGAGCATCGCGCAGGCGAACCCAGCGACATCCACGATGCGACCGAATGCCCCAGCGTGGCCCGAGCAGCCGAGACCGCTCAGGGCGAACGCGTTTTCGTCGTGGACGACGCCTCGCAATCGTCCGTTGCGCCACGGCACGGTCTCGGTCGGAATCGCGCGTGGCGAGTTGGCGAGCTTCAGCTGTCGGCTGGAGCCGATGCCCGACACTCCGAGCTGTGTCAGTTCAGATGCCATCAATTCGTCGAGTTCCACTCCTGCGCTCGTGCGCAACGCTTCACCAAGCAGGATGAACCCCAGGTCGCTGTACAGCGGAGTGCCGTGGTGCGTGGTCGACGCCGCGTCGTCCGACCCGTGTCGTTTGCTCGTTGCGGCAATCATCAATGCGTCGTCGCGGTCGAAGCGTGTGCCATCTCGAAGCGGGGCGAACAACTCGACGTGCGCAGCCAAACCAGCTCGATGGCTCAGCAGTGCATCGAGCGTGACGCCAGCAGCCGGCGTCGCTGCCGTCCACCCCAGACAGTCCGCCAGACGCGTGCCGGGGCCGAGCTGACCGCGATCGATGCGACGTGCGAGGCAGTAGGCGGTGAGCGGTTTGGTCAGAGAAGCCAAATCGAACCAGTCGTCCAAAGAGACTGCCGCCGGTTCGTCGGGTGCGTGCTGGCCAGCGCGGCCGACTTCGACGTGCCAACCCCAAGGGCGTCGAATACACGCCGCGGCGCACGCACCTGGAGCTACATGTGGTGCGATGACGTGGGCCTCGAGCAGGGCATCGATGGTGTCAGAGGTGCGCAGGAGCATGGTTCGCAGAGCGGCGCACGCAGCGAAACTGAATGATTTTTCGGACTGTTCTGCTACGTACTGGTGGCTGGGTCGGCGGTGCTCGCGGTGTGCGGACGAGGCCCGGCTTGTCGCGACAACCACGCATGCACTCTCGTAAAGTCACATCGAATTGGGGTTGGGTGCGGCAACTCTGGCAAGCTCAGTGATGACAGGAGCCTTTCGAGCGTCGCATGGTTGAGTTTGCATGGGAAGCGCGTACTCGCGCTGGAGAAGTGAAGCGTGGCGTCATGGACGCCGACAACGAAGACGCCGTCAACGCGCGTCTGCGGCAGCAAAACCTCAATCCGACCAGCGTCAAGAAGAAGAAGCGCGACTGGAAGAACATCCAGTTCGGCAGCGGCGTCGAGACCTCCGACCTGGTGACGTTTACCCGGCTGTTCGCGACCATGGTCGACGCCGGTCTGCCGCTGGTCCAGTGTCTGGAAATCCTCTCGAACCAGCAGAAGAACAAGATTTTCGCGGGGATCCTCAAGGACGTCAAGTCATCGGTCGAGCAGGGCGCGTCGTTCAGCGACTCCTTGCGGCGTCACCCGAAGGTCTTCGACGAACTGTTCGTCAACTTGGTTCAGGCGGGTGAGGCTGGAGGCATCCTCGACTCGATCATGAACCGACTGTCGATCTACCTCGAGAAGCGACAGAAGTTGGTTCGACAGGTTCGCGGCGCGATGTCCTATCCGATCATCGTTGGCTTCGTGGCGGTCGGCGTGATGGTCGTGATGTTGACCTTCGTGATACCGGCGTTCGAGAACATGTTCGCCGAGTTCGGTGGCGGTCCCGAGGCGCTGCCGTGGATCACCCGTGTGATGGTTGGGCTGTCACACAGCTTCATCTCGTTTCTACCGTTCGTGATTCTCGCAGTGGTGATTCTCAGCGTTGGGTTCACCTACCTGTATCGGCAGCCCAAGGGGAAGCACTTCGTACACAAGTCGCTTCTGCGCCTGCCCATCATGGGCGACGTGCTGCGCAAGATTTCCGTCGCACGCTTCACGCGTACTCTCGGAACGTTGCTCCAATCCGGCGTGCCGATCCTCGATGCGTTGGACATCTGCGCACGCACTGCCGGTAACGTCGTTATCGAAGAGGGTATTCAACTGGTGCGGCGCCGCATCGCGGAGGGGCGCAACATCGCCGAACCGTTGATGGAGGCCGGGGTGTTCCCCGACATGGTCGTCCAGATGATCGGCGTAGGTGAACAGACGGGTGCGCTGGACCAGATGCTGAACAAGGTCGCAGACTTCTACGAAGAAGAAACGGACGTGGCAGTCGCGTCGCTCACGAGCATGCTCGAACCGATCATGATGGTCGGTATCGGCGGCATGGTGGGTGTCGTGCTCGTGGCGATGTACCTGCCGATCTTCAGCTTGGCCGGCAACATCAAGGCAGACTGATGACGAACACACCCTCCGCGGTGCCCAACGTGGGCTATCCGGCGGTCTCGCTCACTCGGCGGTTTGCCTGGGCCGCGGCGGTGCGCTTGACCCTGCTGACGGTGTTGCTCGTCATCATTCTAGCGATCAACGTCAAAGGCAAATTGTCCTTGTCGTCGCACACGGTGCAGATGGCCTCCGTGACGTTGTTGATCGCGTTCGCTCTCAGCGCGCTGTACTCGTGGTTTCTGCGTCAGGGAAAGCACCTCGACCTGCTCGTGACGTTGCAGCTCGTGTTCGATCAAGCGATTTGGACAGTCGTCGTTTACCTTTCGGGCGGAGCGACCAGCGGGGCCACCAGCTTCTATGGGATCAGCTGTCTGTTTGGTGCCGTGCTCGCTGGGTTTCGCGGCGCGATGCTGGCTGCCCTGACGGCGTGCGGCTTCTACCTGCTGCTGATCTTCGGCTTCGTCACCGGGCTGGTGAGCCCGCCGCCAGATCAGCCCGTCCAGGCCTACGTCGTGTCAGGTGAAGAGTTGGTGTACGGCGCTGCGGTCAACATCTTGGTGATGATGGTCGTGGCGTTGCTCGCCGGTAACCTGACCGAACGGTTGCGGGCGACCGGCGGCCAACTGTTGGTGGCCGAGCAGCGTGCCGAACAAGCCGAGCGCGAGGCGGCGCTCGGTAGGTTGGCCGCTGGATTGGCGCACGAAATTCGAAACCCGCTCGGATCGATTTCGGGTTGCGTCCGGATGCTTGCCAACAGCGGCTCGTTGGAAGAGGAGGACCGGCAGCTTTGCGAGATCATCGATACCGAAGCCAGCCGTCTGAACGATTTGGTCTCCGACATGTTGGATTTGGCCAAGCCGAGACAACCCGAGAAACTCACCCTGGACGCGTGCTCGTTGGCCAGTGAGGTCGCTGACTTGGCGTCTCACACGGGTCGCGGCGCTGCCGACGTTCACGTCGTCTTCGACGGCAGCGGTGAAATGCTGGTTGAGGCCGACGGCAGCATGCTGCGGCAAATGATCTGGAACTTGGTGCGCAACGCCGTGCAGGCAAGTTCAGCGGGAAGCATCGTGAAGGTGCGCGCCGCCAAGGTGGACGGAGTCGTCGAGCTGCGCGTCGTCGATCGAGGCGATGGCATCGACGAAGAGTCCAAACATCAACTCTTCGATGCGTTCTTCACGACCCGTTCCAAAGGCACGGGGATCGGCCTGGCCGTGGTCAAACGCATCGTGGACCAGCACGGCTGGTCGATTCGAGTCGAAGACACGCCGGGTGGAGGAGCGACCTTCATCGTCACGGTGCCGGACGTTTCCGACGAGTCGTCGCTGGTGCGCCCTTCGGATCCGCGACCAGGTTGGACGTTGTTTCCGCGAACACGATGAGTGGGGGCGTGGTCATCGATGCGCTGCCGGCTTGCGGGCCTGAGGCCTTGCAGGATCGGCCGGGGGAGGTTATGGGCACGGGGAACGTACCTCACATCGTCCCATGCAGCGTCGCCAGTTCGTCTTCACCGCTCTCATCACCGCTTGCGCCCTGCGCCCGCCGGTTGCATTGGCAGGCCCATCGTCTGCCACGGATTTCGTGCGGGGCATGCTCTCGGACGTCACCGCCGCGGTCAAGGCTTCCAAGGATCCGAAGAAGGACCCGAAGGTTCTGGAGATCTTCGACCGAACCTTGGACTACCCGTACCTGACCAAGAATTCCCTCGGGAAACACGCTGCGGCTCTGACGCCGGAACAGCGCGCCGAGTTCGACGACGTCTTGCGGCAGCTGGTGCGCGCTTCCTATCGCAAAAACATCGGTGATCCTTCCGGTTTCGTCGTCGAGTACCTCAAAGAAGACGACGCGGACGGGGGGGCTCGCATGGTGCACACCAGGGCGACCAACAAGAAGAACCCCCGCGCCGAACCGCTGGAGGTCGACTACCGCGTTGCCAAGGCCGATCGCTATCTGGTTCAGGATGT
>QJWJ01000479.1 GCA_003235365.1 Deltaproteobacteria bacterium | reverse complement strand
GGTGAACGGCCCTGGCTGGAGTGCAGCACGTGGGGCATCGCGCCTGGCGCAACCTACCAAGAGCTGCGGCTCATGGGACTTGCGTTCGGTGGCTTGGGACTCGGCGAACTCCTGCTTCCCCCGACGCAGCTCGTTCAGCTGTTGCTCGTTACCGTAACGCGCGACGAGAACACACTGGTGTTCTCGTCTCATCCACTGGGAACGACTCCCCACGTGACGCGATCCATCACCTCTGCGCTCCGAGTCGAAGGCGACGGTCGCCTCGATGTCGAATTCTGCGTGATAGACGCTGGGCTGGGCCGTGGGCATCAGGCACTGCGGGCCGCCGAAGCCCATGTTCACCTCGACCGGTGCACGGTATTCGGGGTGAGCAACGTTCGCGTCCTGCACGCGTCGGAATCGTACTTCGATGGCGAGGTCGTGGTCGAGGACCGCTTCACCGGTTGCGTGCGGTATTGTCGAGTGCCCACAGGATCCATACTGCCTCAGCAGCATCGCACCGTGTTCGACGTGCCGGCACGCTTCGTCTCGGCGTCCCGTCACGATCCTGGTCACGCGCGAATGACGGGAACGACTGATCGACAGCTGCTGCAAGGCGCCGAGGACGGCGGCGAGATTGGCGCGTTCCACGACGTCGCGTTGAACAAGGTCTACCGCGCCGTCGCGACGCGGTTGTCCGAATCCACGCCGGCGGGGCTGTCGATGGGACTGTTGCGAGCGGATTGACGCAAGTTGATAGGAGAACAGGGAAATGAAAGGTGACTTCTCGCGTGGCTACAACCCCGATCGCAAGCGCGGTCGGAGTTATCGGCGTGTCCTGGCACAGGAAGGGCGCCTGCTGCTCGACTCCGATGTCAACGCAATGGGTGACGCCCAGGACACCCTGATGCGTCGCATGGCCGAGGACTTCGGCTGCGAGCGGGGGAGCCCCGACTACGGGTTCCTGGTGACGCCAGGTCGCTTGCTGGCGTTGTTCGACGTCATCGAATCGGTAGCGGTGGCCTCTGGGGCGCCCGACTTCCATCGGGACTACAGTCGCAAGTACCTGGAGCGCTATCCATCGCTTCGCATTCGAAACCCTTCTGCCGCCCCGGCCAGCGTACTCGTCCCGTTACGCGCCCCGACCGACGGCGCCGTCGTGTTGTGGCTCAGATCTGCCGCCAATACCACCATCGGCATCACCGGCGCTGGCAACGTGGCGGTGAACGTCGCAACGTTCTCTCCGTTTACCATCAGCCCGCCTGTCGGAACCACGCAGCTCGAAATCAGCGTGACTCCGGGGGACCAGATCTGGTTGGGCCTCGTCGAGGGAGCGGAGTTGGCGGATTCACCACCTCGGCTCTGGTGCGCATCGGGCAGCTACTACGTCGATGGTCTGCTCGTCGATCAGTCCGTGGACGCAAGGTACCCCGACGTGTTTTTCGCCCCTCACACCGGCGTCGCGTTCAACCCCGCGGAAGGATTCTCGCTGGACGACCTCGAACTGTCCGGTAACCCCCTCCAAGCGGGAGACCGGATCGTCGCGTACGTCGAAGCATGGGAACGGCACGTCACCGCCATCGACGACGCTGGCATCCTCGAAGTCGCCCTCGGTGGACGCGCCGACACGACGACACGCAGTGAGGCGCTCGGACACGTCAAACTGGTCGCCACGGATGCAACGATGTCGGGTTCGACGATCCGGGGGGCAATCGAGTCTCCAGCGCTCGGTACGGCGGCGCTGGTCGTAACGACCGTCGCTCAACCTACCGGACTGGATCCCTGTGAGATCCCCTTGGCGGGCGGGTATCGCGGAGTCGACAACCGGCTGTACCGCTTCGAGGTACACGAGGGTGGTCCGCTGGGCAACTGTCTGATCAAGTGGTCTCGCAACAACGGCTCGGATCTCTTTCGGGCATCCGACGTGGTCATGGCTGGGGCAGCGATCACCGAGTTGGTCTTCCCAGCCGACACTCCGCTACAAACCGGTGACCTAGTCGAGGTGCTCGACGAGTTCGTCGACTTGACGGACGCCGCGTCAGCGACGCTGGACCCAGTGACCGGGACGTTTACCCCCGCCACTCGCAAGGCAGGGAGGTTGGTCAGGCTCCACGACGCCGCAGCGCAACTTCCGGGCGCGGGCAAGAGCTTCACCATGTCCGAACCCGACGACGACCTGGTCGTGGTGCAGTTGACGAGCTTCGGCAACCCTCCCAATCCGATGCCCAAAGTGAGGTTGTGGCACGGCCTCGTCGACCCCGACGGAATCAACGATCCCCACCACGAGGAGATCGAGGACGGCATCGAGGTGGATCTGTCGGGTGAGTTTCGGGTCGGAGACTGGTGGCAATACGAAGCACGAGCTGGTGGTGTCGACGGGAACGGTCCCCTCCCGACGTCTCCGCATGGTCCCGAACGTTCCTTCGCTCCGTTGGCGCTTCTGGAATTTCAAGGGCCGGCTCAGCCGTTGCGATTGCTCGAGTGGCTCGATTCGCGATTTCCGCAGTTGTGTACCATCGAGGCTGACGACGTGGCATTCGACGGGGCGCGTGTCGACGCCGACGACGTCGACACCGTGCAGGAGGCGCTAGAGAGACTATTCGAGAAGAAGAATGGATCGGGGTGTTGTCCTCATTCACTCACCCCCGATGGCAATGGGGACGACGCTCAACGAATCACGACGCTCCTCGCCGATCAGGTTGGCGACCTGCACATCTGTCTCAAGCCGGGCATCTACCACCTGACAACATCGATCAGCGTCTCGGGGCGACGACTGGTCCTGCAAGGCTGTCCAGGGGCGACGGTGGTCGTTGGGGCTGGAGTCGCCCGCGGTTTCGACATCGGCACGGGTGGTCACCTCGAATTGAGCGACCTCAACGTTTTTGCCCAGTCGGGCGGGTCGCTGCAGGAGCTGGTCGCCGTCGCCAGTGATGCAGGCAGCCTCACGGTACGGGCGTGCGCGCTGCTCGTCGCCGGCGCTCAATCGTCGCGAGTCGCCGTCCGTCATGGGCAGGCCAGCCCGCAGATCATCGATTCCGGCGACCCATTGGCATCCCTGCAAAGCTTGGTGGACTTCGAAGCACCGCGAATCGAGTTCGTGGACTCCGTCTTCGTTGCCGGGTGGGCACTGTGCGCCGGTGCCTTCTCGAGCCTGTCCGTCGAAGGCTGTGCCTGCTACTGCTCGGCGGGCGGATTGTCGAGTGTGGGCGTCCAACGCGCACTAATCACCGGCACGACGATCGTGGCTGGCATCGACCTGGCCGCGACCTCCGCCTGGACGGAAAATGACGTCGACTCCCTCGGCGTCGCACTCGTGGAGGGGCTCGCGACGGAGCCCGTCGTCAGCACCGACAGCGCAGCCGTTGCGGGTGGGGCATTTCAAGACACGGTGCTCAGCAACTGCACACTCCTGGCACATGCCGCCATCGCGTGTGCTTCGATGACAGACTCGCGCCTCGAAGACAACTTCTGCGCGGCCTCCATCGGCGGCATCTGCCTCAGCTACCTCACCCGGTCCATCATCCGCGGCGCGGATGTAGCGTTGAGCGACGCGCAACTCGCCGTCGGCATCCAGATCGCCAAGCAGGCAACCGACACGAAGATCACCGCCTGTTCGGTGCGCGGGGGACAAACCGGCATCCTGCTGGGCGCGGAACTCCAATACGGGGTATCCGCCGCCGCAGAAAGTCGGAACATCGCGGCTGAGGTCGGCGGTAACCGTGTCCACGGAGCACGTGCCGGGATCCAGCTCGGCTTCTACGAGATCACCACCTTCACGGGCGCGAGCCGTGTGCGGATCCACGACAATCAGGTGTCGTCGCAGAGCGTGCCCATCGCCGTGCGGGGCGCGCAGGTCAGCGGTCAGTCGTCGATGACCACGCTCCCGGTCCCACCCCACGGAGCCAGCCAGGTTCTCATCGTCGACAACGTGACGCGCGGGCCCAGCGGGGTCTGGGTCACCGGTTCCGGCATGGTCGTTCGCTCCAACGGCATTCAGCTCAACGAAGCGTCGAGCGGTCAAGTCGGCATTCTCGCAGACGACGCACTGGGTGTCGTCGTCGAAAGCAACGCGATCGATCAAACCATCGCTCAAGTCGCGTCCAACGCGGTGGCCATTCAATTGAGGGGAGGCTTCGGGGCAACCATCCAGGGCAACGTCGTTCGTACGAGTCCAACCGTGTGGGGGATCTACACGACGACCCACCGGCGGCCACGAGTCGTTTCGAACGACTTCGGCATCAGTCAGTGTCGACTGTCCCAGGCCAATGGGATCCAACTCTTGGGCAACACGACCGCCAACACGTTGACCATCCAATCGACGACCGAAGGAGTCGTGCGTGACAACAGGATCGGTGGACTCAACACCTCGACGACACTCGCGATTACGTCTGCACGCGACCACTGGCAGCTGGAGAACAATCGCGTCTTCGGCGATCTGACGTTGCTGCCCGCACTGTCGACCGGCATCGTGTTCGTACCCGGGTTCGAAGCGCTCGACGACCTGGTGTGGGCCGAGGACGATCCGATCCCCAATCCGTGGGACCCCGTCATCGATGGCGTGCTAGGCCCCATTTTCGGGAACCTGGTTCAACCCGGCGCTGGTGTACAACCTGGCGCCGGCTTGCAGCCGGGAGCGGGTTTACAGCCGGGCGGCGGCTTGGTTCAACCGGGCGAGAACGTAGCGCTGGGCGCGCGACAACCGACCGCATTGTTGTTCGACAGCGATGCGCCGGGCGGCGTGATACGGTCCGCGGCCGCCGACGCCGTGTCGGGGGTCAGCCCGGCTGCGCGCATGGCCAGCTACGCGATGAGCAACGAGGACTGGCAAGCGGAGCTGTCGAGGAACGTGTTTGCGCGCGCAGCCGTGGGCTACGCCGAGGTCGCACTGGGCGCCCTCGACCAGTACGTGCTTGCCGATCAAGACGAGGTTACCTATCACGCGCAGGTCGTGGGCAATTGGTGCGAGCGACTCATCGTAGGCTACGACGACCAAACAGCAAGTAGCCCCGACGCGAGCCCCAACACGGTCGTACAGGTCATCGCCAACCGCGCCGACGACCTGATCCGTGTGCGCCAATATACGCACAGATCGGTTACCGACAACGCCGCAGATGGCTACTCGGCGGGCATCTCGCCGACTCAAATCGTCACATCGCACAACATCGAATTCTGAGGCCTCATGAAACCGACACTGCGATTGCTGCAACCGGCCGCTCTACGACAAAGCGCAACGCCACCCTCAACCGCCAAGAGCGAACGAGCGGCGACACTGCCCTCGCTGATGTCCACGAAGTCGACCATCGAACGCGCGCTGGCCGAAACGAGAGAAGCCCTCGAACGAGATCAGATCGAGGAGGAACTGGATCTGCGGCTCGAAGCGTTGCGAGAGGCACCCGTATCAGTCCCTCTCGAACGCTCCCCCGGGCGAGCCGTCGTGCGGGTAGTGGGTTACAAGCGGCAGAAGCATCGAGACCGAAAGCACCACGGCGCGGTACCGTTGCCCAATCTGCGGGTGGAACTGAGGATCGACGACAAACCCATCGAGCGCGCCACCACGGATCCAACGGGGTTGGCCGTGCTGATCCGCCCGGAGGATTCTACCCAGCCCTACGAGCTGGCGGTCCTGGCGCCCAACTGCGACGTGGTCGGGTGCCGAACCGCACGAGGCGACGCCAGAGAACTCATCGAAATCGGCTACGCGCCAGAGCTGGAGCCGGCGTTCGAGCGCGGCAAGGTGTGGAGCACCGCAGCCGACGAGACGGCGCAACGCCTCGAAGCGGCCAAGCCGGAGCTGAGAAAGCTGCTCGAAGCGCAGGTGGTCGAGTTGGAGAAGGCGTTGCAGCAGTTGGAGCGGTCAATCGAATGCGCGGACTGACGTGGCGCGAACGCAGGCACGAAGAACGTAGGAGCTGGTCATGGCAGCAAAACTGAAGATTGAAAACGTAGACACGAACCCGGTGCAGATTGACCCGGACGGTGACGGCGACTCGGTAACCATCAATACCGGCCAGAACGCGGAGCTGGAAGCCGCATTGCTAACGAGCAGAAAGTTCGCGCAGCTCCTGAACGAGGGGCGTATTCGATTCGTGAAGACGCCAGTACCCACCACTGAACAATACGAACTGGCGAGGCTCGTCTTTCCGAAGCTGATCCGGACGCTCGGCGGCGACTTCGTGGAAATCCACGACGCGGTGCTCGCTGCGCGTCAGCAGTTGCTCGCGCTGCACGCAAAGTACAACAAGCAGTGGACCGTGGCCGAGCAAACGTTGATCGTCGCCGAGCAAGCCGCTGCTGGAGCAAAACACCTGGCGGAAGGAGCGAATCACTTTTTCAGCACCAAACCGGAGACGAACGCCATCGCCGCACTCGAAGCCGAACTGCTCGTGCTGAAGGACGAGGACTTGAACCAAAGCGGGAAGCCGTTCAACGTCTGGCTGGAAGAGTTCGAAGCCAAGAATCACGAACTTCACGTCGCCGAACAGAAACTCGCGCTCGTGGAGCGCGCGTACTTCAACCCATTGGCCGATCTGCGCGACAGACTGGATGTCGTCCAAGCGGAGTTGGCCGTGGTCGATCACGCGACAGACATCGGCGCACAAGTTCCATCGTTCTGATCAGGAGCGCTGTCGTGAGTCGTTCCGCGGTTCGAGCGAAGGGCGTGTCCAGCGCGACGCAGGCGAACCGCTCGCCCGTGCCGCAATCGGGCGTCATGTCGACGGCTGCGGTCTCGGAATCACTTCAGGGCGGACATCCGTTGCCGCATTCGACGCGGCAGCGCATGGAAACGGCGTTTCAACGTCCCTTCGATGGCGTTCGCGTCCATACCGATGCACGCTCGGACCAACTCGCACGGGACCACGGGGCTCAGGCGTTCACTGTCGGGCACAAGGTCGCATTTGCCAACGGTCAATACCGTCCGAACACGCCTTCCGGTGATCACGTCCTGGCGCACGAACTGAGTCATGTCGCGCAGCAGGGCGGCGCAACGACCGCCGTGCAGAATCGAGCCCCGACACTCGAGGGCAGCGATGCTCTCGAAGTTGCAGCGGAGACAGCGGCAACTCGAGTCAGTCGAGGTGAATTCGCTGGATCAGTCGGAAGATTGACCACGCGCGGTCGCATCATGTGCCGTGCGGCGAACAATCGACGACGGCCCAGCACCGCGATGCCGACGACGACGCCCGCCGAACCTACGGAAGCCCGAGCTCGAGTTGATAACCCGCCAGAAGCGAAAGAAGAAGCCCCGACGCTCGAGGAAGCCGAGAAGGGCGAGCGCGACACTCCAAGGCCAGTCGAGGCGGCAACCGCGGCAACCGCGGCGACTCCGGCAGCCACCGCGGCAGCAGCCGCTGACCGCGCGCCACCACGAGTCGCTCCCGAACCCAGCGAAGACACCGCTGATGCGAAGGACGAGGCGAAGGCCGAAGAGGAAAGCAAAGCGGCGCAAGCCGAAGCGAAATCTGACGAACCTGCCGGTGAAGCTCCCAAGGAAGCCGCAGCTCCTACCAGACCGACCGACGACCCCGCATTCCTTCGTGTCAAAGCGCGGGCGGCGGCGGTTGCCACACGCCAAGGCCACAACAATCCCGCGGAGCGCAAGGCAGCCGAGGCCCAAGCGGCCGCCAAAGGACCGAGCAACGAAGTCGAGGGCGCGGCGGCTGGCAACCAAGTCGCCAAGATGGCGGAACAAGAGCCGAAGGCCTTCGACAAGGCGAAGTTCAAGGCCGCCCTGCTGGCAAAGATTGCTCAGATTGCGCCGGGCAGCATCGAGGAGATCGACGAGTTCAAGAGCAGCGGGAAGTCCGAACAGCTCAAATCGGGAGTCACCAGCCAGGTCGCGTCGAGCAAGTCGGAGTCGGAGGGCGCCATCAAGGAAACGTCGGAGGAAGCCCCGAGCACTGCCGGCGTGGAACCCAAGACCGTTACCCCACAACCACCAACTGAACCAGGCGCCCCTCCCGGCAGCATCGGCGGGGCCGACGCTGCGCCCAAACCGAAATCCGACGCCGAGGTCTCCCAGGAGGAAGGAAAGAAAGAAGTCGAGCAGAAGTGGGCGGACGCGAAGCTCACCGAGGACAAACTGCGACGCGGTCAAGAACCGGAGTTCGATGCGGCGATCAGCGCGCGTTCGGATGCGGAGAAGCATGCTGAAGAAGCTCCTCTCGAATACCGCAAGCAAGAAGAGGGCATGCTCGCATCAGCGAAGCAAGATGCCAGTGCCAGTGCCGACCAAGGCGTCGGTTCGATGTACGGCACCCGCGGCGACAAGTTCTCGAGCATTCAGGCGGGACAAGATACGGCCAAGAGCGATGACGAGGCCGCCCGAATCAAAGCCACCAACGACATCAAGGCGATCTACGACGAGACGCAGACACAGGTCAAAGGCCGCCTCAGCACGTTGGACGAGGACGTCAACACGACCTTCGACACGGGTGCGGACACCGCAGCCAAGAACTTTGCCGACACGGTCGAGCGCCGGGAAGAGGCATGGCGCGACGAACACCCAGTTCTCTCCGTGGCCGAGCGGCTGGGCTGGCCTGTCGACTTGAGCCGCATCTACGAGCAGGTCAAGCAAGAGTACATCACGGAAATGGATGGCGTGATCGACCGCGTCGCGACCATCGTCGAGACCGGTCTGAACGAGGCGAAGAAACTCCTCGACGCCGGACGCAAGCGTTTCGACGCTGCGGTCACGGCCAAATCCGACGTATTGGGAGACGTCGGCAAAGCTGCCGTCGCGAAGTTCCAAGCCGACTTCGACACCCTCGAATCCGAGGTCAAAAATCACGAGAAGCAGCTCGTCGACTCATTGGCAGAGAAGTACGTCAAGCGCCTCGACGAGATCAACAAAGCCATCGACAAGATGAATGCCGACAACCGCGGTTGGGTGGGCCGCGCCGTCGACTCGGCAAGCGAAGCGCTGGAGATCTACGAGAAGATCAAGGCGATGCTGGCGCGCTTCGGCGAGATCGTGGATGCCATCCTCGACGATCCCGGCGCGTTCTTGAGCAACTTGATCGCAGGCGTCAAAGCTGGCGTCGGACAGTTCTTGGGGAACATCCTCACACACCTCAAGAAGGGCCTGATGGAGTGGCTGTTCGGCGCTGCTGCCTCGGCGGGCATCGAGATCCCGGAGACCTTCGATCTGATGGGGATCATCAAGATGGTCTTGGGCATCCTGGGGCTCACCTACGCCAACTTCCGCGCGCGTGCAGTGGCCATCGTGGGTGAACCCATCGTCGCCGCAATGGAAACCGCGGTCGAGATCTTCCGGGTGCTGCTCACCGAAGGAATTGGCGGATTGTGGCGCTACATCAAAGACATGGTTGGCGACCTCAAGACGATGATTCTCGACGGGATTATCAGCTGGGTGAAGGAGAAGATCATCGTCGCCGGCATCACGTGGATCATCGGCTTGCTCAACCCCGCAGGCGGGTTGGTGAAGATAGCTCAGGCCATCATCGGGATCGTCGACTTCTTCCTCACGCGCGGCTCACAGATCATGGCGCTCGCCAACGCCGTGCTGAACTCCTTGTCCGCGATCGTCAGCGGTTCGATCGGCGCCATGGCGGGCGCGATCGAAGGGGCCCTCGCCAAAGCCATCCCCGTCACGATCGGATTTTTGGCTGGCCTCGCCGGGATCGGCGGCGTCAGTGAAATGATCCAAGAACAGATCGCCAAGGCTCAGAAACCCGTCAACAAGGCCATCGACTGGGTGATCAACAAGGCCGTCGCACTCGCCAAGAAGATCGGCGGGCTATTTGGCGGCAAGAAGAAGGACAAGAAGGAAGAAGACGACATCCAAGAAACCGACGATCCGCAGCACGATGCAAAGGTCGCAGCGGGCCTGGCGGACATTCCCAGCGAGGAAGCCAAGCGCGTGGAGGACGGTGGTATTGCGGAAGAGGACGCCCAGAAGGTCGCCATCGCCATCAAGGCCAAACATCCGATCTTCAAGACGATGGACGTCGTGGACGGCGGAGAGGACTGGGACTACTCGTACACCGCGAGCCAACGCAGGACAGCGGACGGCACCAGGAAGAGAAAGCAGCTCGTCAAACCGCTGAAGTTCAACCGCAGCAATCTCGAAGGCCAATGGATCGGAAAAGCCAAGGAGGAAGCCGACAAGGCTGCCGCGAGCGGAGAGGACCTGCGACACATCAAGCCATGGGCAGTTCTGCGTGACGAGGTGCGCATGGCACTGGAGCTCCAGCCCATGGACGACGCGGCGAAAACGCTCAAAGGTGCCAAGTTCGCAGTTTCAGGGAAGCCCAATCAGGAGTCGATTCAAGAGCGCGCGCGATACTGGCTCCAGGCAAAGAATTCGGACATGTCGAACCTTTGGATTGGCAAGCGGAAAGAGAATCGAGACAAGAGGGACCGCTTCGATCCGGACCCAAGTGCGACCAAGAAGGCGACCAAAGAGGCCAAGAAGGACTACGACGAGTCCCTGGATTCGATCATCGCCCACGAAGAGAAGGTCGCCAAGTCCTCCGAAGCCAGCGCGGCCGACAAGGCTCGAGCAGAAAGAAACAAGAAACGAAAGGAGCGGCGGCGTGATATGGACGAATGAACGAAGGGCTAGCTCATGACGACGATTCTAGAAGCAGCGATGCGGGCGATGAATCTCGATCCCGAGACCGACAACGAGACTGGCCAAGTGCGAGCCATCGTCGGGGGCAATGAAGCACCTGCGGCGATGGGCTGCACGGCGATGGTGGACGAGGAACGCTCGGTCCTGGTTACCACGGCGATCGTTGCTCAGCCCGTTCCACTCGATCGAATCGAGGCGATCGCGGAGTTCGCCCTGCGGATCAACCGGTCACTGATCTACGGTAGCCTCGACGTCGATCTCGACGGCGGCTGGATTCAGTTTCGTGGCGGCCTGAGCTTCGGCGGAACGGAACTGTCCCAGCGTCTCGTGCAGAACGCACTCCGTGAAGTCGTGGTCGCGTTGAACGCACTCCTCGACCCACTCGTCGAGATCATCGAAGGGCGGCTGGATGCGCGGGCGGCCTGGCAGCAAACTCGAGACGGTGCTGAGAACTGACAGCTACGGCAGTGCGCCCTGCCGGATCCACTCGCGCATCAGTTCGATTTCAGCGTCGTCGACCCAATCGAGATCTTGCGGGCCCAGCCGACCCTCGTAGAACAGCACGAGACAACTGCGGTCCGGGTCACCTACCGCGATTCGCTGGGTACCCTCGCAAATCCCCGACGTCGACTTGGTGTCCATCATCTGGGCGTAGGCCGTCTCGATGTCGACCATGCTCAGCAGCGCGCCGGGATTGGCCGCCCCGTGACAAGGGGCGGTTTCGTCAGCGCAGCCGGTGTAGCTCCCCATGCCGAGGTACACGAAC
>QJWJ01000498.1 GCA_003235365.1 Deltaproteobacteria bacterium | reverse complement strand
CGTGCTGTGAAGAGGGGGTGGTCATCTTGCGCGCGCACGTCGGATTGCCCGACGGTCGTGCGTTCTGCTTCACCATGGCGCCCGACGCCGACGCGGTCCGACGCGCCCACGAACGGGTCGGGTTGCCCTTCGACTCGATCACCGAGGTCGAAACTGCGACGCCCGGCGATATGTTCTTCCTGCCGAATGTTGCATGATGGGCACGTGGATGCTGAACGATTGCTGAACGCCTTCCCTTTCGTGGGTGAGCTCTCCACGGCCGCGCGTGAGCGATTGGCCGTGGAGGCGCGCCCCGTTTCGGCCACGGCCGGTCAGTTGCTGGTTCATCGTGGTGACCCCGTGAGCGGTGCCTACTTGGTGAACACGGGGTGCCTGCGCGTGTACACCATCAACGACACCGGGCGGCAGGCGACCCTGTACTGGGTGGAAGGTGGCGAGAGTTGTATCTTGGCGATGCGTTGTGTCTTCTCGACCATGGCCTATCCCGCTTGGGTCGAGGCCGAGCGCGATTCTCAGCTGGTGGTGGTTTCGTCCGAGGTGTTTCGCGCTCTGTTTGTCAGTGAGCCGGCTCTGCAGCAGTTCGTGTTCGATACGCTGTCGTCGCGCATCTTCTCGCTGATGGCCGCGCTCGACGAGGTGTTCAGTAGCGACGTTCAGACTCGGCTGGGGAGCTTCTTGTTGCGCCGCGTCGATGATCGGGGCTGCGTCGGATCGAGCCACGAGGCGATTGCCGCGCATCTCGGGACCGCCCGCGAGGTGGTTACGCGCATTCTGCGTCAATTCGAGCACGAAGGGCTCGTGCGTCGTCGTCGCGCCGTAGTCGAAGTCGTCGACTTCGAGCGCCTCGAGGCGCGAGTCGGCAAGGGCTGACAGGCGACGTCCCGTTGGGTTTACGGGGGCATCAAACAGCCCGAAGCCCAGACGTAGCTGGCCGACACGAGCGCAAGCAAGTTGCTGCCGAGGCCCGCCATACGCATTTCCCGAAGCGTGTATGCGCGATCACGGAACAACCAGAACAGATCCAGCAACAACCAGAGCAGCGCTCCGGCGAGCATCAAGCTGAGCGGCAGGTCCTCGATGACGCCTGCGACGATGACCAGTTCGATCACGACGCAACCGATGATCAACAGCTTGGTTCGCTTGGCGCCGAGTTCGGTGGCGGTCGTGCGTCGGCCGCTGCGTGCATCGGGCTCGATGTCCATCACTTCCCCAATCAGGTGAGATTGAACGGCGAAGAATGCCAGGTACGCCCACACACTCGCGCTCGGCCAGGGCGCGTCGTTGAGTAGCACGCTGCACGGGATCACCAACAGGTAACCCACCTGTGCCAACAGCTCCCAAGGCGGGCGTCCTCTGAGCCCTCCTCCCGCATGGTTGTACAGCCAGTTGAAGGTGAGCATCAGCGCAAACACCCCGAGTAGTTCGAAACCTCCGGCGACGCCCAACGCTAGCGCACACACCGCCGCGACCTGCGCGATCCAACGTGGCAATCGGGCCAACTCGTCGTGCGTCAGGCGTGCTCCGAAGAGAAAGGAACCCTTGCGCGGATTGAGTGCGTCCGTGTCTGCGTCGACCAGGTCGTTCCAACCGTAGGTCACCAAGTTCAGCGGGAAGGTGACGAACACCAGACCCAACCAGAACCGCCATTGTTCGGCGGGCCAACTCCGACCAAGTGGGACGAAGTATAGCCAAAGCGTCGGAAACCACAGCCCGGGTCGTGAGGTCTGTAGGAGCCGGGCTACGGTCATTGGGGTGGCTGGCGTGCAATGGGGGGGGCTGGCCTGAGTGATGCAGCCCCGCCAGCGTTCGCTGGGTTGCGGCGTTAGGTGCACGTCACGCTACGACGCGGTCGGTCAGATGAGCGTCTTGAGGTCGAGCATCTCTTCGACGTCTGGCATCAGCACGAGTTCCACCCGGCGATTTGCCTGGCGCCCTGCGTCGCTGCCGTTGTCCGCCACTGGGTCGGTATCGCCGTAGCCAGCGGCGTGCAGCCGCTTGGGATTGAGCCCGCCACCGCCTTCCTTGGCGTCCACGGGAGACACCAAGTAGACGAGCACCTGGCGTGCACGCATGGCAGACAGACCCCAGTTGTCGACGAACTTCACGTTGTAGCGCAGTGGCTTGTTGTCGGTGTGCCCGGCGACCTGAAAGTAGCGGGCGTTGAGCTGCTTGTCCGTGCGGATCACTTCGGCGACGGCGTTGAGCACCGAGATGCCCTCTTCACGAAGTTCGTCCTTTCCGCTGGCGAACAGCACGTCACCCGGCAGCGAGATGACCATGCGATTGTGGCGGATCTGCACTTTGAGGCCCAGATTCGTCAGCTTCTGGAGCTTGTCGCGCAGCAGCTCGAAACGCTTCTTGATCCGCTCCAGCTGTGCAGCACGCCGCTTGTATTCTTCGAGGGCGCGCTGCATCTGGTCCAAGTCCGCTGCCAGGCGCTCCTTCTCGGTGCCCTCTTCTTGCAACTTCGATTCGAGTTGTTCGACGTCGACACCCATCTTCTTGAGTTCGGCCAACAGCTCCTGGACTCGCTTCTCGCTTTCCGAGAGCTTATCCGAGGTAGCCGCGTGAGCTTTGCGCTCCGCGGCGTGCTCCGCCTCGAGATCGGCGTAGCGGGCCAATTGCGCCTGCCACTCGTCTTCCGAGTAGCCACAGCCAAACATCAACAGTCCGAAAGCGACGATAAGTGCAGTTCTCATGCGGTCAGTTCCTATGAAGGCTCGCGTGTTGCAGTCACCGCGAACAGCGGCTCGGGTTGTGCGAGGGCGCGAGGCCCAACGTGGACGTAACGGGACGGTGAGCAGGTGTAAGGGGCAGTCGCCGCGCCGGTCAACCGGCATCCGTCGGAACTGGCACCTTTCGACCCGACAAGCGGTTGGATCGGACGATTCTGTTCAGTAGGCGTCCCCTCGGAAGCCCGCGCTCGTTGGGCCCACCGACGGCCGACTGCTGCAGTACCGCTGCACGCCACGCGAGTCGACCGGACCGGGCGACGGCTCGCTCGGCAGGTCGCGGTTGCCGATGGGCTCCGCGGCGTCTACGTGGGCGGTCGTGTGGGGATCGCGTGCACCCACTACGGTCATGCGGTTGAGCGAGAGCACCACACGGCGAGCGGAGACCGGGCATTTGTCGTGCTTCGTTCGCTCTCGCTTGGCGGCCTCACCTGGACTTACATGTTCGATCGACGCAGCAGGCTGCCCGTTCTGGGCTCTTTGCACGGACAGCAGTGCTGAAAACGGGCTCGGCCGGGGTCGCTTCACCGCAGTTCGCGTACTGCTACGCCGTGCGGAGCGATTGCAAGCCATTGTAACTCCACTCAAAGCTCTGGACACTCCCAGACCCCCTAATCACAATCATCGAACCCGCGTAATGATCAGAACAGTCGTGCTCGAAGATGGGGCATCGAATGCCCGTCCGGTGGCTGCCGCTGACGCGCGTGACAGGAAACCCGTGAGCCAAGAAACTGCCGATAGACTTCTTTGTGCCAGGCAATGGGACGAGACTGTCGGGAGACGGAGCGCTGTAGGTGACAGGTTACTGAATCCTGCTGCTCTCGGCGAATTGGGCACACACGAAGATGAAAACCACACGACTCCACAAACCGCGTTCCGCCGCCCCTGAAGCTACTTCTGCACACCCGTATCGCGACACGTGTCGTGATGCTGCGTCACGGGGGCTATTGCCAGCAAAGGCTGCGCCGTTCGAATCGTCTCAAGCAAGACCAGGAACTCAGTGAGCATGAACAAAGCGATCTTCCTTCTCGCAGCCTCGAGCTTGTTGCTCGCTTCCAGCGCGATCGTCTCGGGATGTAGCAGCCAACCTCGCGTCAACCAAGGTGAGGGATCCGAGAGTGATGAGGGCACTGCCGGTGACGATGATGCCGGTCCGTCGGGAACGAATGGGCCATTGCTGCCGGACGGTGGCTTCGGTCCTGGTGGACAGTTCGTGGCCGACGACGATCCCTGTGAACCCAAGGATTGCGAAGAGCTGGGCTACGATTGCGGTCCCGCCGAAGACGGATGTGGCGGTCTAATCCAATGCGGCGAATGCGACGCCGGTGCGCGCTGCGGCATCTTGGAGCACAACGTCTGCACCGCACTGAACACCATTTGCAAGCCGGCTAGCAAAGCTGTGGCGTGCGAGGACAAAGAGTGCGGCGTCACCGGGGACGGTTGCGGCGGTGTCGTCGACTGTGGCGCGTGCGATTCGGGTGAAGCGTGCGGCCTGACCGAGACGCACGTCTGTGGCAAAGTTCCGGTCAACGACGACGACGACTGCACCTCACTGATCGACAGCTGCGACGAGGCCGGCGTCGAGTGCGGTAAGACGGGGAACGGTTGCGGTGGCACCCTGGATTGCGGAAAGTGTCCCAGCGGGGAGTTCTGCGGCATTCTCGAGGCGGGCCAATGTGATCCGCCGCCTGCGTGTGAGCCCTGGACAACAGAGCAAGCGTGCGAAGGACGTTGCGGCGTCGTTTCGAACGGGTGTGGTGAGGAAGTCGACGGCGGTTTGATCGATTGTTCCGCTTACCCCGAATACGCTTGCCCGGACGGGATGATCTGTGGCGGCGGAGGCGTCGCCAACGAGTGCGGCAACGGCTCCGGAACGTGCGAACCCCTGGACCCGATGGCGGCGTGCGCTGGTATGGGTTGTGGCGTCGTCAGTGACGGCTGCAGTTCGAGTTACGTTTGCGGTAGCTGCACGTCCGGGAGTCAATGTGTCGCGGGACAGTGCGAGGCGATTTGTTCGCCCTTGTCGGCAAGTGCGGCATGCCAAGGCAAGCAGTGCGGTATCGTCACGGACGGTTGCGGAGCGGCCCCCGAAAACACCTTCGACTGTGCAGACACGTCGGGCGGATGCGGTCCGGGCGAGTACTGCGGCTTGTATCAGCCGTTCCAGTGTGACGTGCCGGTTGAGCAGATGTGTACTCCTGCGTCCAGCTGTGCAGAGCTCGGCTGGCAGTGCGGGACGGCGATCGACGAGTGCGGCAATCAGTTCGATTGCGCCGCTGAGGGCCTTTCCTGCGGTCCATTGGAGACCTGCATCGGCGGCATCGACGGTCCAGCGGAGTGCAAGACCGCCATCGGAACCGGCAGTGGCGGCGCCTGCACCGTTTGCGGCGCGGTGCCCAAAGGCTGTGGGTCCAACCCGACGCGGTTGACCGGTCGAGTGGTGACGCCTGGCCGTGCCGACGTCAACACCGGCAATCAGGTGGGGGTTCCCAACGCGTTCGTGTACATCTTGCGCACCGACGACGAAACGCAGCTGCCGCCGATCACGCCGGGCATTCCCCCGGGCGGCACGAGCTGCGACCGCTGTGCCGACCAGGAGCTGGGTCCGGTACTGGTGGGCGGCACCACCGACGCCAAGGGCGAGTTTGCCCTCCAGGGCAACATCCCCGTCGGGCAAGAGTTCGTCCTGGTCGTCAAGGTTGGAAGGTTCCGGCGCGCGACGAAGATGACCTTGCCGGCAGACGCGGCTTGTACTGACACGGCTTTGCCTCAGACCCTGCCCGACAATCCGACGCGGCTCCCGCGAGACATGGCGGACGGGCTGATGGTGAACATCCCGAAGATCGCGATTTCAACGGGCGAGTTGGACGCCATCGAGTGTGTGTTCGAGAAAATGGGCATCGCGACGTCCGAGTTCGGCAACCCCGGTACGGGGGGCAACGGTGCCGCGCGCATTCACCTCTACCGCGGTGGCGCCGCGGCCAATCCGGCAGGCGCTCGCATCGACGACCAGACACCGATCGACCAAGAGCTGTACGGTGATCTGGCGCGATTGCAGCAATACGACACGATCGTGGCGGACTGCGAGGGGCCGAGTTGGGACAGCTCGTTTGGTCAGCGCAACGCGTCCGGTCCCAACGTCCGTGAGTACGTCAACCGGGGTGGTCGTATGTTTGCCAGCCATCTCAGTTTCAGCTGGCTCAACAGCAACGGCACGTTGGTCTACGATCCGGGGACATTCCAAGACACGGGGCTGGCCTCTGCGGCGACGTGGGTGACGAACATCAACACGGCCGACGTGGGGACGGGCATCGTCTCGTTGGTCGGCCCCCGGCCCCTGGCAAGTCCGCGCATAGCGAACTTCGCAGACTGGCTGGTGAACGAGAGTGTGACGACGGCCCCCAACTACCAGTTCACGATCAACGAGCCACGCAGCCAGGCAACGGGTCTTGGTGGATTCTCCGAGGAGTTCGTCTACTGTGATGGCGGCAACTGTACGGGTAGCAACGCTCGAACTCAGCAGTTCTCGTTCAACACACCTTACGGTGCTCCTGATGATGCGGTTTGCGGCCGCGTCGCGTACAGCGGATTCCACGTCGTCGCCGGCAGCACCCCGGCCAGCGCGGTGTTTCCGAACCACTGCTCGGGCGATCTCACGGCTCAGGAGAAGGTGCTGCTGTACATGCTCTTCGATCTGGGAGCATGCGTGGGTGACGAGCCCGAGCCACCCGAGTGCGTACCCGAGGCGTGCAGCAACCGGTGCGGCACGATCGCGGACGGTTGCGGGGGCGTGCTCGACTGTTCCTGTGCACCTGGCGAGACTTGTACCTTGGGCGTCTGCGGCGAGCCGCCCTGCACACCGGCCACTTGCGCGACGCAGGGGGCCGAATGCGGCATGTGGGGAGACGGCTGCGGCGAGGTTCTGGATTGTGGGCCCTGTGAATGTCAGCCCGCGACGATGTGTCCCAGTGAAGTGGAGTGCGGAGCGATCGGTGACGGCTGTGGCGGCGCACTCGACTGTGGAACGTGCGAGGCGCCGCAGACGTGCCTCGGCGGTCGCTGTGGGATCCCGAACTGCCCCGTGCTTTCGTGCAACGACTTGGGGGCCGAATGCGGCTTCGTCGGCGATGGTTGCGGTGATTCGGTGAACTGCGGCCCGTGTCCGGCGGGCCAGGTCTGCCAGAACAATCAGTGCCAAGGTTGCAAACCACTGTCTTGCGGTGATGTCGGTGCGGAGTGCG
The DNA here is from genome assembly GCA_003235365.1 of Deltaproteobacteria bacterium. Taxonomy (GTDB): domain Bacteria; phylum Myxococcota_A; class Polyangia; order Polyangiales; family Polyangiaceae; genus SZUA-265. The sequence continues at coordinate 4,425 of QJWJ01000498.1, read as the reverse complement.
GGGCCATCGGCAACGGTTGCGGCGACGTCGTCGACTGCGGTCCCTGCCCCGATGGTCTCGTGTGCGGCGTCGAGGAAGCAAACCGTTGTGGGCCGCCCGGCGAATGTTCACCTGTCACCTGTAAGTCCCTGGACGCGGAATGCGGGAAGATCGGTGACGGTTGCGGCGAGGTGGTGGATTGTGGGCCGTGCCCGGCAGGCAAGGTGTGTGGCATCGACGACCCGTTCAAGTGTGGTGACCCGCCTCAGTGTGAGCCTCTGAGCTGCGAGGACATCGACGCGGAATGCGGTGAGATCGGCGACGGCTGTGGTGGATTGGCAGACTGCGGCGATTGCGCGCCCGGTGAGATCTGCGGGCTGAACATGCCGCACCGCTGCGCCAAACCAGCGCGAGCGAAGTGACCGCGACGGGGCTCGATGCGAGCCCCCGCGAAGCGCGGCGTCTCGACAGCTGCCGCCGCGAGCGTCTCATCGAAACCTCGTCATGGTGCTGCGGTGAAACACTTGTGTTCCGAGTGCCTCGAGCCTAGGCGCAGCGCGCGCAGACGGCGCGCGCCGCCGCAGCGGGATCCGTGGTTTCGCGGTCGCCCTGGGTGTTGCGCTGGTCTCCCAGCCAGTGTGCCCCCGTCGCAGCGCGAACCATCTCGAGGGCCGCGAAGCGTGCGATGAGCTTTTTGGCGGCGACATTCGACCGTGGGCAGAATCCCAATGGGAGGGAAGCGCGTTGTGGGACAACCGTGCACAAGCGATTTGCCGCATGCACTTGAGTATTTGCCGCTGCACGATGTACGGAGGCTGACTACAGAAGGTTCGCGGTAATGAGATTTTCAAGAGCGCTTTGGGTTGTTGGGGTAGTGGCTTTGGTCGGATGTGGCGAGAGCCCGCAAGTCGTCATGGACGACGGGGTGACCGATTCCGACGACTCGGGAACCGGCACGGACGACACGACGCCAGTTGGTACTGGGCCCCGCCCGCCGAGCACGTTGGACGGTGGTGGCTTCGTAACCGACGATAACCCGGGACCCGACGATCCCTGTGCGATCGACGGTGGGTGTGGCGGACTCGTGAGTGATGCCGGTCCTGCCTGCGGTGACGGAGAGGTCACCGTCGGTGAAGAGTGTGACGATGGTAACTCGCTGCCCGGCGATGGTTGCTCCGGCGCGTGCAGGGTGGAGCCGAACTCCGAGTGCCCGCCGAACGGTGGCAAGTGCAAGTCGACCATCGTTTGCGGCGACGGTAAACAGACCGGCTCCGAGGTGTGTGATGACGGCAACACCGAAGACGGCGACGGTTGCTCCAAAGACTGCCTCTCGAAACACCCCGATTGGGATTGTTCGGTCCCTGGTGAACCGTGCGAGAACCTCGTTTCCTGTGGCGATGGCGTCGTCGGCGGGATGGAAGCCTGTGATGATGGCGGGGAGCTGGGCGGATGCGCCGAAGATTGCAGCGAAGTCGAAGAGGGGTGGATCTGTCTGCGACCCGGCGAACCCTGCGCGCTCGAACCGCGTTGTGGTGACGGCCTGATCAACCCGGGGGAACAGTGCGACGACACCAATGAAGATCCGGGTGATGGTTGCTCGGACAGTTGCGTGATCGAAGATGGATTCTACTGTCCCGTAGCAGGTGTGCTGTGCGTGCAAGAGGTGTGCGGAGACGGCGCGCGCACACCCAGCGAGCAGTGCGACGACGGCAACGTGGCCGCGGCGGATGGGTGTTCGGATTGCACCGTCGACATGGGTTACGTGTGCCCGGTCCCTGGCGCCTTGTGTTTCCCCAGTTGCGGGGACGGTCAGGTCGTCGGCACGGAGAACTGCGACGACGGCAACACGACCGATGGCGATGGTTGCGGCGGTGGCTGTCTGCGCGAGGCCGGCTACGAATGCCCCAGCACTGGCGGCGATTGCTCGTTGGCCGTCTGCGGCGACGGCATGACGGGTGGAGACGAAGGCTGTGACGACGGCGCGTTCGTCGCAGGCGACGGGTGCGGCCCGACGTGTCAAATCGAGCCCACGTTCAACTCGAGCGGTGTCGCGACCCTGGCTTGTGGGGATGGTTTGATCACCGGCGGTGAACAGTGTGACGACGGCAACGCTACGGCCGAAGACGGCTGCTCGGACACCTGCAAGAAGGAGTCTGGGTGGAACTGTGGCACGTTGCTCGATCTGCCCGAGTCGGTCGAGATCGCGGTCACCTATCGCGACTTCAAGACGGACGAGACGCCTGGCGGGCATCCCGACTTCGAGGACCTGATCCAAAGTGATTCGGGTATTCCCGGCACGCCGTGCGAAGTGGACAATCAGGATACCTGCGGTCAGCTCGACAGCGAGCGCAAGCCAGTGCTAGCCGCGGGCAGCAACCCGACCATCGACAGCGCTGCTTCGTTTGCGCTGTGGTTTCGCGACGAGGACCCGGCGAACGTCGTCGACATCGACGTGGTGCCCGGGTCGTTGCTGCTTGATCAGGTCGGTGGAGCGAATTCGGATGTCTACGAGTACGACAGCAATGCCTACTTCCCCATTGACGCTAATGGCGAGACGTGTGGCAACGAAGACGTCGACTTGACGGTGCCCACCTGCTGCAACCAGGGCGAGCCGTGCGACGGCCACAACTACCACTTCACGACGGAGCTGCGGTACTTCTTCCAGTACCAAGGTGGCGAGACGCTAACCTTCCGCGGCGACGACGACGTTTGGGTCTTCATCAACGGGCGGCTCGCGGTGGACGTCGGTGGTGTGCATTGCGCTCAAGTGGGCCGAGTCGTGCTCGGTGACGAGAACTCGGACTGCTCGGTGCACGGTGTCGATTACAACCCGCCCGACACGGCGTGCCAGGACGCCGGCGACCCGCCGGTGTGCGACGACACCAGCTACACGCCGGCAGAGCAAGCCGACGACACCGACGATCGCTTCGGGATCACCAAGGGTGGCGTCTACGAGATCGTGTTGTTTCATGCGGAACGCCACACCCAGGAGTCCAATTTTCGGTTGACGCTCGCTGGCTTTCTGGCCCCGCGCTCGACGTGCACGCCGATCTGTGGTGACGGTGTCGTGCAGCGCGGTGAGGTCTGCGACGATGGCGACGACAACGTGGCCGCAGCCGACGCGGTGTACGGCGCCTGTGTCGAGTGCCGCTCCCGCGAGTTCTGCGGAGACGGCAAGTTGAACGGTCCGGAGCTGTGTGACAACGGTTTGAACATCTCCGCCTACGACGAGGGGGGCGGCGACGCCTGCTCGCCGGGTTGCGTGCTACCGCCGTACTGCGGCGACGCCATGATCGCCCCCGGACCCGAGTGGTGTGACGACGGTACCGAGGAGAACGACGGACGCTACAACGGCTGTACGGCGACTTGTGAACTCGGCCCTTACTGCGGCGACGGCAACATCGACGAAGAAGGCGGCGAAACCTGCGATGACGGCTTGCAGAACGGAGACTACGGTCGACCCTGTGCCATCGATTGCCAGCCCGGGCCGTACTGTGGCGATGGCGAGCGCAACGGCCCTGAGCAGTGCGATCTCGGCGAAGACGGCAACACGGGTGAGTACGAGACGTGCAACGAGGACTGCACTCTCGCCCCACGCTGTGGCGACGGACAGCGCCAAGTCGAGGAAGACGAAGAGTGCGACGACGGCGTGAACGATGGGGGCTACGGCGAGTGCGCGCCCGGCTGCAAGCTGGGTCCGCGCTGCGGCGACGGTGAGGTCCAGGGCGACGAGCAGTGCGACGACGAGGACAACGACGGTGGCTACGGCGAGTGTGCGCCAGGGTGCGTCTTGGGTCCGCGTTGTGGTGACTTCATCGTCCAGAAGACCGACGGCGAGCAGTGTGACGAAGGCCCGAAGGGCAGCCCGCGGTGTAGCTCGACCTGCAAGAATCTGGTGCCGGACCCCTCGCGCTGACGCAGCGTTGAACGAACGAGCCCTCGCGCTGTTTCCCCGTTGGAAGTGGCTGCTGGGGGCTCGCAGCGACCGCTGGTGGGGACGTGGTCCTCGGCGTCAGCGCCGCGGTCCGCGGCGATTTTCGCTAACGCCCGGTTGGCTTCATCGGGCACACTCGCGGCCATGAAGTGGGACCGGCGGTTTCTTCTGCTTGCCAGACACATTTCCGAGTGGAGTAAGGACCCCTCGACCCAAGTGGGATGCGTCGTCGTGGGGCCCGACCGCGAAATCCGCAGCACCGGGTTCAACGGCTTTCCTCGCGGCATCGACGATACCTTGGAGCGTCTGCAGAATCGCGAGCTCAAGTACCCACTGATTTGTCACGCCGAAGAGAATGCCATCATGCACGCGGCGCGCATTGGCGTCTCCCTGCGCGGTTGTGTGGCCTACGTCACCTGGCCGCCTTGCACACGCTGTGCGCGCTCACTCGTGCAGGCTGGCGTGTCCGAAGTGATCTATCCGGGGCGCCTCGAGATCCCCGAGCGGTGGTT
>QJWJ01000437.1 GCA_003235365.1 Deltaproteobacteria bacterium | reverse complement strand
TTCGTGCACTTCGACCCGAGCAAGGCAACGGTCCCGCCGCTGTACTCCGATGAGTCGTCGTTGGTGTTGCAATTTGGGTACAACATGGCGCGACCGATACGAGATCTAGAAGTCAGCAATTGGGTGATCTCTGGCACGCTCTCGTTCGGCGGCAAGCCGTTTCACTGTGTTGTCCCGTGGCACTCAGTGCACGCCATGGCCGACGACACAGGGCGCGGCGAGCGTTACGCTCCTGAGCCAGCACCAAAGCCAGGGCGCCCTGCTCGACGTACGGCGACCGGCAAAATGTTGCGGGTTATCGACGGCGGTCTGAGTGATGGGGGCGACGTGGCATGATTGAGCTGTGGTCAATCGACCCGGGCAAGCACAAGTCAGCCGTGGCGTTTTTCGAGTTGCGTCGACTTGTGCAGGTCGCGCACTGTCCTGTGCAGAATGTGACGCCATTGTACCAGGCCAGCGAAACGCTGGTCATCGTGGAGATGCCGCGCCGAGTGCATCGCGGCAAGAGCACGGACGAAGACATCATAGCGTTAGCCCGTAGCGCTGAGCGGTCAGTGTTGCTAGCGGAGCAGGCCGGGTGTGTCGTGGAGACGGCGGCGCCGGATGACTGGACATCAGTTGCGGACAAACCGAAGCGTCATCGCAACGTGTGGCTGGCGCTGACACCGAGCGAGCAAGGGGTCATCGGAAAGTTCGCCGGCCGCCAGCCGTACAAGTGCTGGCAGTACATTGAAACGGCGTGCCATGCGCTCGCCACTGGCGGCAAGGTCCGGTATGGCTGGACCACTCACAACGTGCTCGACGCCGTGGGCATAGGCCTGTGGAAGCTCGGGCGAATTGACAAGGCAGGTAACATACGATGACAGAAACAATCACAGTACCGGACGGCTCATCACTCGCCGGCGTTGACGCGCTAGTCAAGACGCACACCGAGCGCGCGTTCACTTTCAGGGTGCACAATCAGAGCGACAACGAACAAGCCGGCGTGCTGCGTAAGTGGTTGGGCTCGACGCTCGACGCCATCGAGGCTCAGCGCAAGGCAGAGTCAGACCCGCTGCACAAGGCGTGGCGCGAGAACAACGCCCGATACAAGCCGCTCACGGACGCACTGAGCAAAGCTTACAAGTCGTTGGGCGAGGCAATGGCGGCGTTCGAAGACGCCGAAGAAGCACGGCGCACGGCGGCCCTGCAAGCCACAGCAGCGGCCTATGAGCAGGGCGATGAGCAAGCTATGGTCGTGGCAGCGGCAGAGGCGTCGTCAGCAGCAGAGGCACGCACGCCCCAGGGCACGTCGATTCGTAAGGTGTGGCAGGTTGCGAGCATCAACCCTGATCTCGTGCCGTGCGACTGGCGTGTGCCAGATGTCGAGCGAATCAAAGCGCATGCCAAGGCGACGCCTGCCGACACTGCGCCGGTCGCAATCCCAGGTGTTACCTTCGAACTGAAACCCATTGTAACCACGAGGCGCAAGTAGTGAGATACGTGATCACTGAAGCGGGGCGCGATGCGCTCAACAACTATTTGAAGCGCGAACCCAAGGGACGCAAGACTATGACAGCCGAACAGCGTGCAACGCGCAACGGCCAGCGCCGTGAAATGTACAGGTACTTTCGAAGCGCTGGACTCAGCTCACAGGAAGCGAGCAACAGACGATGAGCAACGACCTAATCAAGCAATGCGCGGAGAAACCGACGTGGGCGGCACAGAGGATTGAGAGGATGGAAGCCAGCTTCAAAATATGCGTCGAGAAGGTTTGGCGTCTTGAAGCGGAAAACACCGAACTGAAGCGCCACCTCATGGAGCATCAGCGGATCGGAACTGAGCGCCTCGCTAGATGCTGCAAGCTAATGCGTGAACTCGAAACGGCGCGCACCGAGACCGTCGCGCTGTGCCAGCAGGCGCTGGAGAAAACGGTTGCAGACCTCACAACCTTTGAGGCGTTTGGTCCGTATACGCGGGAAGAGGCGCAGGGCTACTACAGCGCCTTAGTCGAGCATCTCGCTGAACGGCTCCCCGCCGCAGTTGAGCGGCTAAAGGAGAGTGACCGTGAGTAGCCAGACGCGACACCATGCGAGCCACCTGCGCGTCGCGTTCGCGCGGGCGAACGACCTGCCGCTCGATGATGTCGAGACCCGAGAATTGCCGGACGGCGACGTTGAAGTGTTCTGTTCGGCGCGCCCCGAGTTGCCAGTCTGGAGCACTGGGGCAGAAGCGCGGGGAGGAATCACGAACACCAGGGTACGAAAGCTCACGCTGGATGGATGGGAGAACGACGGTGGCTGACCAATTCGACGAGCTGGAGGAGAAGTGTCACGCCGAGCCCGCGTGGGCTGCGCGGCGCATTCGCGAACTGGAGCGGCAACGTCAGGGCGATTTCAAACCAAGCCCTGCTGAGCTTGGGAGGACGCCGACGATGCCTAGCCCTATCTTCAGCACATTCTGCCCGTTCTGTGCGGGCGGCGACACAGCTGTTCAATTGCGACCGATAGGTCTCTATGCGGTTCGGTGCGAGGCTTGCGAAGCGACGGGGCCGCGGGCAGCATCTCCGGAGGCCGCGGCTCAGAAGTGGAACGCAGCCTGGGAACGCATCACGCGGCTGAACGCGGAGTGCACTCGGGAGCGGAGTGTCGTGGAGCAGCACGCGCTCGTCGTGGCCCACCTGGCCGAAAACATCACTGCGTGCGAAGCTGAAAACGCCGAACTGAAGCGGCGGGTGGCTGAGTTGGAGGCGAACGGAGCGTTCGTTCTCACGCAGTACGCTGGAGCGATGGAGTCGTATAGCCGCGTCCGCGCCGAGACCGTCGCGCTGTGCCAGCGGGCGCTGCGCGAGCTAGCGGAACGGGCAGACAGGAGCCCGGGGCAAGATGAGCCTCTACATGTGAACCTCGGAACACTGCGCGCTGAGTGCTATCGAGCGTCAGCCGATGTCCTCCCCGCCGCAGTCGAGCGGCTGAAGGAGCGGGGCGATGGCTGATCGCATTCACCTCTACCAAGCCGAGCGCGGCATCCGCATCAACGTCCCGTGCACCGATGGCAGCAAGTGGCTCACGTTCCATCGCGTAGACGGCTCGCGCTCGACATGCACAACCGAGGGCGGACACCTCGTGCATCTGCACGTGATGACCGAGCTAGAACGCGATGGGGAGAACTGGAAGGTGGTTGATGGTGAGTAACCGGCACAAGCCGCTACCAGAGACACGTGGTGCTCCACAATCTCGCGGTCGATGTCAGCGACGTCGTGATCAAAGCTCCGATCTGTCTCGGCACAAGTGCCGGCGCTGTCAGGGTTACTGGTTCGACCCAGGCGGAGAAACATGGCACCCGTGCACCAAGGAGAAAGACCAATGCACATCTGCGGTAACCTGAGCCACGACCTTCCGATGCTTGCCCTGCTCGGCGTGCCTTGGCTTCTACGATGGGCACGGGTATGGCTCGCAAGATAGCTCAGTGCGTGTCGTGCGGCGAGCTAAAACCGCGGTGCGCGAACAACAAATGCCAGGCGTGCTACAAGCGCGAGGA
>QJWJ01000258.1 GCA_003235365.1 Deltaproteobacteria bacterium | reverse complement strand
GGTCATGAAGGTGCTATACGCATCTCCCAACGACGGCTCGACGACGTACCCGGCATTCTCCAGGCCGGCGTCGAGTGACACCACGTACGCCTTGTTTACCGAACCGCTGCCTGTCCCTCCCACGATGAGCTCGTACGAGGTGTTTCCGAATAGGGCGACGGTGCCGGACGGCCCGAAGGGCAGTGCCTGGCCCTCGTTCTTGAGGAGCACCATGCCCTCGGCGGCAGCGCGGCGCGCGACCTCAGCGTGGGCGGCCATGTCTGGATCGTCGGAGTACGCGTACCCTTCGAAGGTCGGCGTCTCCAGCACCACGCGGAGCACCCGCCCCACATTCTCATCCAGCTGTGCTTCGCTCAGCGTGCCGTTCGCGACGGCTTCGAGGATAGCGTCCGCCTGCTGTGTGTTCCCGGGCATGATTACGTCGTTGCCCGCTTGCATCATGGCGGCGGCGTCGTTGCCCCCGAACCAATCGGTCATAACGAACCCTTCGAAGCCCCACTCGTCGCGCAGGATGGTCATGAGGAGTCCGCGGCTCTCTGCCGTCCAGGTGCCGTTGACCAGGTTGTACGACGTCATGATCGCCCACGGCTGAGAGGCTTTGACCGCGATCTCGAATCCACGGAGGTAGATCTCCCTCAGCGCCCGCTCACTGACTATGGTGTTCAATTGGCTGCGATTGAATTCCTGGTTGTTCGCGACATAGTGCTTGATCGTCGCCCCCACACCTTCCGCTTCCACGCCGTTCACGAAGGCGGCGGCGAGACGCCCTGAGAGAACGGGATCCTCCGAGTAGTACTCGAAGTTGCGGCCGCCCAGGGGATTGCGGTGGATGTTCATCCCGGGCGCGAGTAGGAAGTCCACGCCATACTCGCGGACCTCTTCCCCGAACGCTTCCCCGACCTGGCGCAGCAGCGATATATCCCAGGACGAGGCCGTGAGTGTCGCAACCGGAAAGGCCGTGGCGTAAAACGTCTTATTGGGGACATCCTGACGAACGGCAGTGATGCGCAGCCCGGCCGGGCCGTCCGCCAGCGTCAGGGTTGGTATTCCGAGCTCCGGCAGCGCGTGCGTTCGGCCGGCCGCTCCGGGCACCTTCGGCGGGACCGGCGGTGGGGCAGGCGGGGCTGCCGAGTCATTCCGGGGCGGCCCAAAGTTCATCCCCATTCCGACGAGCAGATTGACCTTCTCCTCGAGGGTCATGGCATGGACGACATCGGCGATCGAGTTCTTACCGAGTTGCGGACGCTGTTGCGCGTCTGCTGATGACATGGGGATTAGGAGCAACGCTGCGAGAGTGAGCAGCAAAAAGGATGTCAGGACAAAAGCATCGAGCTTCTTCGAGCGAGCTATCATTGGACAGAACCCTCCCGTTTTCGATTCATTGCAGCGAAACGTAGACGCCGGTTCTGTCGCCTGATCCAGCCCCCCTCGCGCTGAGCGAATGGAAGGTCAAAAACGACGATTCGGGACCGGCAACGAACGATACTGTGGCGTACTGTCCCTCAAAAGTGCCGCCGAGCGGTGTTGGTGCGACCGGACGCATGGCGGAGAAACACGACGTCGTCGACATCGACCGCCGCGCAGTACCCGGCGCAAGACGGATTTGGGTCGACCAACGGGGTGGCGCTGGCGCTACTCGCGGACGCTACGCCGCGCGCACCGCGTTGGAGTTCCGCGGACAACGGGCAGGAGTCCAGTGAGAAAGGCCTGATGCCCACGGTGCACAGGCGGATGTCCCGGACAAACGGCTGATGTCGAGGGACAAATGGCTGTTGTCCATGCGCAAACGGCTGATGTCGGTGGACAAACGGCGCTGTCCCCGGACAAACGGCTGATGTCGATGGACAGTTGGTCGATGTAGCCGGACAAACTCGCGTTGCAGACGGACGACGCGTTAGCGCAAGCGCCGTTCTGTCAACGGGTTATGCCATTCGGCATCGGTTGCAGCGTCTGGACAAGAAACCCTCCCGACGACAACGCGCGCGACGATGGCACCGGACCGGATCACCTCCCCCGCTGCGTGAGCTCCTGAATCAAGACCTGTGGCGCCAGCACGTTGTGTGCGTGTTCGACCACCAGCTCCTGAGGCAGCGCGAACGAGCCCTCGAGCCTAGTGTCGGTAGCCGATGCAGCGATCTTCACACCATAGGTACCGGCTGACGCGACCCAATCAGCCCGATCCGTGTCGAACGATGTCAGGTCCCTGCCTGTCAGTGTGAAGCTCACTCTCTCCGACGCGCCCGGCCGGAGCAATCCCGTCTTCGCGAACGCTCTGAGCTCTCGTTCCGGCTTCTCCAACAAACCATCCGGTGCGCTCAGGTAGAGCTGCACCACCTCGCGTCCGGGAGTGTCACCGCTGTTCGTCACGGTCGCGGTCACGGTCAGCGCACCGTCGAACGTGTTCGCACTCAACTGCAGGTCACTGTACTTGAATTCCGTGTACGACAGTCCGTACCCGAATGGATACGCCGGCTCGACGCCGAACGTGTTGTAGTACCGGTAGCCGACGTAGATGCCTTCCTCGTACGTGACTTCTGACGGTATCCCGCTCAACATCGACAGGCCGGTCGCCGCTGGCTGGTCCGGCAGGAGATGACCAGGGAAATTGTCGGCGGACGGGACGTCGGCGTAGGTCATCGGGAACGTCATCGGCAACCTGCCCGACGGATTCACCGTCCCTCGCAGGACGTCGGCGATGGCGTTGCCGCCTTCCTGCCCCGGCTGCCACGCTAGCAGGATCGCATCGACGTCATCACGCCAGCTCGCCACCTCGATCACACCGGCCACGTTCATCACGACGACGACCTTCTTGCCGGCCGCGTGGAACGCCGAGCAGACGGTATCGATCAGCGACTGCTCGTCGTCGGAAAGCGTGAAGTCACTCTCGTTCCTGTCACTACCTTCACCCGACTGACGTCCGAGCGTGATGATCGCGACGTCCGCCGCGCGCGCCGCCTGTGCTGCGCGGTCGGCGTCCACTGCCATCTCCGGAATCGGCGCCGCCGGTCGGAGGAGGGGTATCGGCGGTGGCTGCTGCGCCCGCTGCTCCGCTATGAAGGAACGGTAGGCCTCGCCGAGCGACGGCTCGATGACGTACCCGTCATTCTCCAGCCCGGCGTCGAGCGAGACCACGTACGCCTGCATGACCTCACCGCTGCCCGTCCCGCCCACGATGAGCTCGTACGAGGTGTTTCCGAACAGGGCAACCGTTGCCGCCGGCCGGAGTGGCAGCGCCTGCGCCTCGTTTCTTAAGAGCACCATGCCCTGGGCGGCAGCGCGGCGCGCGATCTCGGCGTGGGCCTCGAGGTCCGGCGCGTCCGAGTACGCGTAACCCTTGAACGTCGGCGACTCCTGAACCACACCCAGCAGCCGCGCCACGTTCTCGTCCAGCTGCGCTTCGCTCAGCGTGCCGTTCGCCACGGCTGCAGTAATGGCTTCCAACTGGGGCGCCGTGCCCGGCATGAGGACATCGTTGCCCGCGTTCATCATGGCCACGGGATCGTTGCCGCCCCACCAGTCGG
>QJWJ01000336.1 GCA_003235365.1 Deltaproteobacteria bacterium | reverse complement strand
TCGGACGTTCGTGGAGAAATGTACGCGCACGATCACTGCCTCGACGAAGCGGTCGCGCGAGCCAGATCACGGTGGGAGCGCCACGGCGTTTTGCAATGGATTTGGAGTCGAACACGGTCCGTCACGTGCTGACTAATCCAGAGCCGGCTCCGTCGTGTTGCGCACGAGGTTAGCCCACCGAGGTCAGGCTCAACTCACGGCACTGTGAACTGCTTCATCAGGCGATGCAACAAACGTCGAGCGGACGACGTCGGTGGAATCCTCTCGGTCACGAAACATCAGCGACCGTGTCAACCAGTCGAAACGAAGCGGTCCGTTTACACCGCCTTCTCTCCGCTCACGCAGGTGCTCACTGCCGTTAACCACGCACTCGTCAATTCGGCGCAGCGTTTTCGAGTCTCCCGCTCGCATCACCTCCTGTTCACCGGCAGCGGCGCCATTGTGAAGCGGGTGATGCGGGTGATGCGTGCGGTCGCCGACAACTCGTCCCCGAGTCGCCATCCAAAGCGTTCGGTACGATCTGCCTTCGGTGGCCTCACCGCGAGCGGCATGGGCGCCCACCACGGAAGCGAGGGCTTTCGAACCTCCTCGGCAGAAACAGCAGCCCCGGCCATGCCTCGTCGTGACGGGACGGCTCGGGATCCGAACACCCGGAAATGGCGACATTTCGCTTCAACTCGTCGACTCAGTCACGAGAAACCTCCGCGCTCTCGCATTCGCGACCGTTGGACCCGTATCGAGCCTCGCACGGCACGACCGAGCCGCGCGGTAGAGCGAGTTTTGGGTGTGGGAAGACGCGACGATCGCGTACGCTTGCCCATCGTGAGCGAGGAACTCGACGCCCTGCTGGCGCGGTCGATTGACGGTCTATCGATGGCCGAAATCATTCGGCTGCAGGACTTGTTGTCAGGAGAACTGAAGCGTCGATTCGGCAGGCAACTGGCTCTGGCTTTCTCCGACGTGGTCGGATCTACGGCCCACTTTGCGCGATTCGGGGACGAGGCGGGGCGCCGACTCCAACAGCGTCACGTCGACCTGTTGGGCGTGACGGTTCCCCAGGGCGACGGGCGCGTCGTCGACACGGCGGGTGACGGTGCATTTGTCGTGTACCCCAGCGTCGACCAAGCGGTCGGGTCGCTCGTTGCGCTGCAGAAAGCCATCACCGACGACAATCTCAACCGTTCTTACGAGGACCAGCTGAGCGTTCGAATCGGCGTCCACTGGGGTGACGTTCTCACGGACGGCAGTGGAGTCACCGGGGACGCGGTCAACCTTGCCGCACGCGTGACCGCCACCGCCGAGCCCGGGGAGATACGGGTCACCCGAGACGTCCATCGCGAGTTCTCGACCGTATTCTATCGTCTCAACAGCCGCTCCTTGGGCAAGCTAGCGCTCAAGGGGATCTCCCGACCGACAGAGGTCTTCGCGCTCGAATGGCGCGATCGAATGGCCTTTCCCGATTCGATGCGAATTCTGGAAACGGGCGAGCAGCGGTCGCTGCCCGCCCAGAGCACCATTCGATTCGGTCGGCTACGCGAACTGGATGGGGCCGTCGCCAACGAGGTCGTCCTCGCGCTACCCAGTGACGCAGATACCCGGAAGATCTCTCGCTGGCAGTTCGAGTTGCGTCGTCACCCGACGGCATTGGTGTTGCGGTCCGTGTCGGACGGGGCTACGGAGGTGGACGGAAAAACACTCGCCAAGGGAGAGGAAGCCGCGGTCCGCGCGGGAAGTCGCATTCGCGTCGCGCGAGTACTGACCATCGAACTGTTCACTCGAGACCGACCCGAAGCGTCAGATGCGACGGTGCGGGCCTAGAATCGGCCCAGAATACCGATCAGCTTCGCCACTCCAGGGCTACTCTAGGGCGGTCTCGAGACCTGCCATAGACGGCCGCGCTCGCTCAACTAGAGCTCCTGGATTCGTACATTTCGATACCAGAGCTCGGCGTATTCCGCTTGCAACGCGATTGCACCGCGGTCGAGGGGAACGTAACGCTCGACCTCCCACTTTTCGAAACTTCCGAGTTGGTTGAGTTCGAGACCATTGAGTTCGTAGCGGGCCGAATCGGCACCATCGACGCGAAGGCGCAACTGGTTCCACTCCCCGTGGGGCCGCTCCGCCAACACGCTGGTCGTAAAACGACCCTCGGTCGCGACTTGTCCGTTGATCACCGCTCGGGTGAACCCTCCCAAGATGAAAGCGTCTCCGGTAACCCATCTGCCGCCCAACTCGGAGGTACCCATCTGCATTTCGAGACTCGGAGGCCAAACCGCGCTGACGTTGGTGTGCACGTGATACAACACCCCCGCGTCGCGCTCCGTTTCGGCTCGCTCACCGAAGCGGTTGGTCCCCCACTTGTATTCGAACTCGAGGACGTAGCGACTGTACTCACGGGTCGTGGTGAGCGTCGCGGGTGGCTGGACACTGCCTTGCTCGGCGCCCGCGTAGACGTGAATGCCGTCGGCATCCACCGTGAAGATTTGCTCCGCGGGCAGACCATCGCCGTCACTTCGGTTGACGCTCCAACCGTTCAGCGTCTGCCCGTCGAACAGCGGCACGAACTCGGGAGCGGGCGGCGAGGCAGTCGCACTGGGCACGGCCGATGGCGATGGTAACGGCGCCACGGACGGAATCGGCAAACCCGAGCTCGCCTCACTCGGCGCCGACGAACCCGCCCCGCTTCCCTCGGAACAACTCGTCAGCAGAAACAGGAACCAGAGGCGGACCAGAGCCCGGAACCAGCCACTGGCAAACCAACCGAATGCGGTAATGGCGGGGGCGTCGAATGCGTTCACCCAACGAAGTCTAATTGGGCGAGCACGATTGTCGGGCAGTTTTTCAGGCCCCCGCTTGGTGAGGGCCCGAAGAACCGCACGTCGAGGTGCGGCGCGACGAGGTCGCGTGAGGACGAGCCCCCGAAAGCCCACTGCCGTCGGACTGAGGTCGGTTGCAGCGCTCACGGTGCGGCGGCGCTCGAGAGCAGCAGCTCGACACGCCGATTCTGCGCACGGTTCTCAGCGCTGGTGTTGGGCACGCGAGGCGACCGCTCACCGAACGCCTCGACCCTGATGGTCGAGGCCAAACGCCCCTGGGCCACGAGCCAATCTCGCACGTGACTTGCGCGCGCTCGCGACAGCTCGACGTTGCGCGACGCGCTTCCGACGTCATCGGTGTGCCCTTCGATCTGCAATGTGGCGCGGGGGTGAAAGACGAACAGTTGCTCGTTGAGCACTTGCAATGTCCGCGTCGACACGGCGTTCAGAGAATCGCTGCCAGCGTCGAACAGCAGCGACTCCCCCACCACGAGCCGCAGCGCGCCATCGGGCTCTGCTACCACCTGAGCCACGCCGTAGCGCGCCATATCCAAGACCCGAGCGGGACCGTCGCCGACTGCCATGCGCAGGCTGGCGGTCAGCGTGCCCTGTGCCGCATGGGTCGAACGGACCTCGATGCGGTGAATGCCGGCGTTCAGAGTGACGGTATCCCCAATCACCACGACCAGTCCGTCAATCAGCAGCACCACGTCGGTGCC
>QJWJ01000275.1 GCA_003235365.1 Deltaproteobacteria bacterium | reverse complement strand
GCGCTCATCACGGGCGCCGCTCGCGTAACGGCTGACGACACCATTGCGCTCAGCTACGCGAACCCTACGGCAGGCGGTATTGCGCCCGGATCCACGAGCATCACGGCGCTGCTGTGGCGCCCGGCGAACGCGAGCGGTCAGGGCCCTGCTGGTCCAGCTGGCACGACAGGCGCGGCTGGTTCTGCCGGTGCAGACGGCGCCGATGGGCGTGCCGGCGGAGAGTCGTTCTACTACACGTTCAAGACCGACACGACCGACTCGGATCCGTCGACCACGTATCTGAAGCTCAATCACGCTTACGCCAATTCGGCGTCGATGCTGTACATCGACCCGCAGAGCTACGACGTGAACGGGCTGCAAGAGTGGATCGAGCAATGGCCAACTGGCGGCTCAATCGTGCTGTACCAGAAGGACGACCCGACCACATTCATCATCTACGAGATCGGCACGATAACGCCGGCGTCGTTCGATGCGTATTACCGTGTCGAACTAACGGGCGTGCTTGGCGGCAAGTCTGGAAACTGGACGTTCGACACGGTTGCTGGAAACGTCGTCATCTCGCTGTCGCGCGCTGGCGTTGGAACTGGATCGCTGACCACGACGCTTGCTGGCGCAGGTTCATCGTGTCTGTTCAACGTGTGGCGTCGCGTTCATCACGACGACGTCGACGGGCGCTCGGCGCAGCTGCCCGTATACATCCCGCGGCTCAACCAGTGGGTACAAATCGGCTTTGAGGACGACCTGTTCATCGGCAGTGATCCGAACTCCGGGTTGTCATACGGCAGGCTAGTCTTGTGGTCGGCCAAGAACGAAGGCGGATCAACCGGGCTCGTCGAATTCAGTCGCCGCGTTCCGGATGCCACGGAAGGGTGGACCGAGCAGGAAACGATCGACGCAGTGGGGACGGCAAAGGGTCCACTGACCGCGGCGGTCGGCCAGTACCCGGCGGTCGGCACGGCAACGGCGACGCGCTTGTTCGTTGGGTTCTCGCGCACGAGTGGCGGAACCGCATCCAACAAGCTCGCCTACTCCGACGACTTCGGCGAGACATTCACGTTCGTGACGCTCAACCGGTCCGACGACTACGGTCCGCGCGAGGTGTTCTTCACCGGTCTCAACTGGCTCGCCTGCTACGACGCCCCAACCGTACCGTATAGCGAGTACTCCACCGACGATGGCGTCACCTGGCAACAGGCCACGAAGGACAGTTCCGACTCGCGCCGGTTCTTCGCCACCGACGGCAATGGCCTCGTCGTGTGCGCCGGCATCACCGACAGCGTTGACGTGTCCGATGACCACGGCGTGACCTGGACGGAGAACTCGTTCCCGACGCGCAACAGCGGCGAGTACGTCACGGGCGTCGCTTGGCTGCCCGTGCAGCAGAAGTTCGTCGCGATCACGACCGACGCGCGCTACTCGCACAGCGACGACGGAACCGTTTGGTCGGACTGGGCAGATTTTGAGTTTGAGCTCAATCGCTACGTCGGAAACGCGAAGCCGCTTTGGGACCGCGGGCTAGTCGTCTGCGGATCAATCCTCGCGTTGCCCATGTATGATGGCGCGATCGGGTACAACGAGGCGTACGCAAGCGACGTCTTCTACTCCACCGACGGCGGGATCACGTGGAAGCACTCCGGGGCGTTCTCCGGAGACATCATGCTGGATCCTACGCTCACGCAGAGGCAACGAGTGCAGCTGCGATCCAGCACGCCAACCGTCGTGTCTGGCGCGGATCGCGCCCAGTTGTTCATGATGGGGCCCTATGGATCGCCTGGAACCGGCACGGATGGCGGCCAATGGGCAGCCGGGTGGCTCTCCGCCTCCGACACGCTCACGGCAGTGGCGACCGCCTCAACGAGCACGACGACAACGGCTGCCGTTGGTTCCGCATTCGTGAGGCTCAATTTCGACACGTCGACCACGATCGGAGACCCGAGCAACGGGTATTTTCGACTCAACAACTCGGATCCGACTGCAGCGACGCAGCTCGCGATGGACGACCGCAACGTCGACGACCAAGACATCACGACCGCCATTCAGGCTCCGGGTCGCAAGGTCATCCACATCTATGACGCGAGCACGGGCGACACGGTCTACCAGCTGCACGCGAAGCGCCACGTCGACGAGGCCGGATACACGCGTTTCCACTTGGACGAGACGCTCGCGACGTTCAATGGGTCGACTCTCGCGAACGATCAAGAGTACTCGTTTTCGATCGACGTGGTGGCGCCGCCGCTACCGGTTATCACCGATTGGGAGTACGACGAGACATATGGAAGCGTCGCTACGAACACTCACACGATATACATCCAGGCACCATTCATTGAAAGCCTTGGCGATGGCGTGTATGACGCTACATTGTCAGTAATTGGAGTAGCAGGTGGTTCCAGCGGTTTCGATTTTGCGATCAAGGTCCCGTTTGCAATTCTGTGGCAGCCGCCATCGACATTCACAGAGGGAAACGTCTTCGATCTGACAACTATTCACGACTACTTTGCCGGAACAGCAGAACTGACGATAGCACTAGAGCTCAACTCCGGATCCTACCGGTTCGTTGTTTCGATTTCCACAGACGGAACCCCACTGTCGACAAATCTGATCGGTTCAGTCAGCATCAACGATTTGACTGGGATCTCATACACATGATCATTGTTCCTGTTTCAGGAGACAGCGCTGTAGAATGCGCAGAACTTACGTCAGCAGCAATGGCTAAGTTCACTGGCGACAAAGTAAGCATTGAGGAGGTTGCAGATTGGCGCATTGGGAAACTAACCATAGGGGCACAGTGCTCATCGCCGATTGTTATTGCTGACGCAGATCTGTTATTCAGGGCAGCTTGCGACTTGTCGATTCCGTTGTCACTGGCCGAATCAGGCGCGTTCTGCGCGGTTCGTGCGTGGTACCAAGGCGGACATCACATGATCGAGAGCGAGCGACTAGAAGGCTCGTTCATGAATACCGGTCTCATGGTAGTCAGCCCAGCACATCGCAACGTGTTTGAGGAAGCTCTTCGTATCTACGATTCTGGGGTGAAGGATTTCTGGGGTGACGAGGGGCCGATAAATATCGCCCTGAAACGAATCGGTACAACTGTTCACCTGTTACCGGAGTCCTGGAACGTGATTGTTGGAATGCAGCAATTGAAGAGCACAGATGTGGCGAGGCACTACACAGGCGGCCGCTTTGCCAAAAAGACGCGCAGGATTAGAGCTGCTATTGCTGAAGAATCGCTTCTTCCAAGTCCGCATCCGTCGGCAACGGATCCTGCGCATGCCTAGCCTTCGGCCACATCGGCGAATCGGGATCCTCGCTGTGGTCAACCCCGAGCAGATGCCCGAACTCGTGCGTCAGGATTGCAGCGAGCGGGTAGCACGGAGCGCGCCCCGCTGCACATCCCTGCGCTGACGTGTTGACGATCTGGTAAGACTCAACAGAATCGCGATCGACCAGGATGGTGCTGCTGTGGCCAACGTAGGCGCCTGAGTGGTCCCACATGGTATCACCGTCGTCATTGTAGCCGAGTAGCGTAGGGGCG
>QJWJ01000231.1 GCA_003235365.1 Deltaproteobacteria bacterium | reverse complement strand
CAAGTGGCGACAGCGGTTCCTCGCTGGTCGAGTCAGCGCGCTCTATGACGAGCCACGACCAGGAGCCCCTCGAAAGATTGGCGATGATGATGTCGAAGCCATCATCGTCAAGACGCTGGAATCCAAGCCCCAAGGGCGCACTCACTGGAGTACTCGCGAGATGGCGGCAATGGTCAACATCAGTCAGTCTTCGGTAAGCCGCATCTGGCGCGCCTTCGGTCTACGACCCCACGTCGTGCGCGGATTCAAGTTGTCCAACGATCCTCTCTTCGTGGAAAAGGTTCGGGACATCGTTGGTCTGTATATGGCTCCTCCCGACCATGCGGTTGTGTTCTCCTTCGACGAAAAGCCACAAATACAGGCGTTAGAACGCGCCCAACCAGTGCTCCCAATGGACCTGGGCCAACCTGAACGGCAGACCCACAACTACCTCCGCCACGGCACTGTCGATCTGTTGGCCGCCCTCAACACCGCAACGGGCGAAGTCATCAGCAAGCTCACGAACCAGCACCGTGCTCAGGAATTCGTGGGCTTTCTACGACTTCTCGACCGAGCTGTCGAGCTGTCGAACCCGACCTGTCAGTGCATCTGATCTTGGACAACCTTTCCGTGCACAAGACGCCCGCCGTACAGCGCTGGCTCGTCCAACACCCACGCTTCGTTCTGCACTTCACCCCGACCTACGCCTCGTGGATGAACATGATTGAACGGTTCTTTGGCCTTCTCACCGAGCACGCATTGAAACGGGGCTCACACAGCAGCGTTCCTGTCCTGCGCCAAGCGATTGGCGACTATATCGACGAACACAACAAGCTTGGCAAACCGTTCGTGTGGACCAAGACCGCCGAAGAAGTACTCGATGGCGTCAAGCGCGCTGCTAACCGAATCCTGCAGGCCCACAGCACGGCGGGCAAAGGGACGGACTTTCACCAGTAATTTGTGACTCAGTGGACTAGCAGCCCGTGGCGAAAGTCTCCCGTCGCCGGACGCGGCGGGGCACGGGCATCTGCGTTGTCGGCTCGGGCCTCAAATGGCTAGCTGTGCTCCCGTGCCAACGGCTTAGTCGAACCAGACGCCGTGAATGACGAAGCCGAAGCCGTCGTCTGGCGCATTGACGTTCCATTGAAACTCGACGACGTCGTCGAGATAGAGCACGGCGTCGGGGTTGTCGCTGCGGGCTTCGATTGCCGACAGCGGGACGTAATGCTCCGTCGTTGCGGACTCTCCCCCGAAACTGCTGGGGTAGATGAAGTACTCGTCTGAGCTGTTGCGTATCGTGAACGTCAGGGCACTTTCTGTTCCCAGTGCGAAGTACACGCCGTCATAGGAGGAGATGTCGTACGGGTCACCGTCGTTCAAGGCGAAGCCCACGCCCGCATACAACTCGCCACCGGCGGCCTTGGCACCGCCCGCTAACAACATGCCGCAATTCGGATCGTTCCAGTCACTCGGCGGCACCATGACGCCGCGTTGATCTGCGTCGAGCCCGATGCCGGATCCAGCGTAGGAGAACCATTTGCCGATGCGCCCGCCGAGAGTACAGATTGATGCATCGCAGGTTGCGAAATCGTCGATCCACAACGAGGTGGCCTCGACGTCGCAGCGCGTCGCGGTATCCACGACGCAGCCGTCGGGGTTGTTCGGGCAGTTGCTCCAACCCGAACTCGGCTGAGTCGGTCCGGTCGGCGTCGTGGGAGTGACGGGTGTCGTCGGCACCCCCGGCCCGGTTGGGCCTACTGGGGTCGTGGACGCGGGCCCCGTCGGACCATCGGGTCCGGTCGGCTCGACGGGAGTCATCGGCTGGCTCGGGCTCGTCGGGTCCGAGCTGGTTCCGGAGTCGGTTTCGCTCATCGACGGCGACGCTGTCGTCGGGCCGTCCTCGCTGCTCGAACTCCCTGGACCTCCGCCGTCGGTGGACCCGGATGGCTTCCCCGTCTTGCCGTCACCCGCATCGTCACCCGAGGTGCCGGAGCCCGGCTTGGATTGACCGCCGTCACCGTCTGCGGACTGGTTGCTCTTGCCGCCGGTGGGCTTGGAGCCGCCGCTCGCCGAGGCATCCCCTTCCGCGTCGACGCACCGCTTGCTCAAGCACTCGAGCCCATCGTCACAGGTGCCGTTGCCGTAGCAGCCGCACCCCTCACTGCCCTTGTCGCAGTCGTCGGCGTTCTTCTTGCCCGAGCTGCGTGAAGTACAAGCCGTCCACACCAGCGCGCTCAGTCCAAGCACCGCACCTCGGTGCGCCCATCGCAGCCATTCGTTCACGTCGAAGTCTCTCCAAGTCCAAGGTGAGCGACTGTGTCACACGCCGTCATCCGTTTCCAGCTCCGCGAAGGCATGTCGGCAATCCGCCGTATACCGGCGCTCGATCGACGATGTCGGAGATCTGCGCACCTGATGTTTCGGGGGTTATCCTAACGTCTCCGGATGGCTTCGGGCTACGGCGTCGAGGTCTCGATCACTTGCCGATGAGCGTGGCGCCAAGCTTCCGGCGACGTGTCCGTCCAGCGCCGAAATGCCCGGTGAAACACGCTTGGTTCCGAGTAGCCGAGGAGCCACGACAGCTCGGCAATGGCCACTCCCGCGCTCAAGAAGTACAGCGCCTGTTGGCGTCGCACCTCGTCGAGCTCGCCCTGTAGCGAGGTGCCCTCTTCGCGGAGGCGGCGTTGCAACGTTCGCCCGCTCATGTGCAGCAAGGACGCGATCACGTCGAGTTTGACGTTGCCGTCGGGCAGTTGCTTTCGGATCTGTTCGCGTACCCGTGCCACGATGCTGACTTCGCCGGGGATTTGGCTCAGCTTGTCGCGGGTGTAGCGATCGAAGAACGCACACAAGGCCTCGTTCGAGTCGGGCATGGGGTGGCGCAGCAAGCTCTCGTCGAAGCGGACCTCGTCCACGCCCGCACCGAACTGCACAGGGACGGGGAAGACGCGCTCGTACTCGGATCTGTTCGTGGGTATGTGTTTGAAATGAACGCTTTGAAACGACAGCCCCGGAATGAAGCGGCTGCCGTTGACCACGAAATCCACCAATGCCATCTGCGCCATCTGCACATGAGCGGGCCGTTGTGGACCAAACTGCTCGTACGTCACGCGCACGACGTTCTCGTCGTGGATTACGTCAAATCGCTCACCTTCGGCCCACATGCGCTGGTAGCGAAACATGCGCTCCAAGGCGCTGCCAAAGTCGGCGCTGGTCACCATCATGAAACCCAACGCGTCCAAGTCTTCGATCCGCAGGCTCGTCGTGAAGTGCAAGCCAAAGTACGGATCGCCGTCGCTGGCGGCTTCGACCAAGGAGTACAACGCCAACAGCGGGATGCGCCCGTCCAAATCCGTCAGCTCGGCGTCGGCAATGCCCGACGCCGACAGCAGCGCCGTCTTGTTCGCGCCCTGCTTCACGCAGTAGTCGATGATCAGCGTAGCCATGCGCGTCCACGCTGTGGGTCCGCTCACCCTGTTGTGCTTGTCCGATGTGGTCATTGCGAATCGTGTCGTTTCTCGGCGCGGCCATTGGGTTCGACTGACGGGGGCTCGGTTGGGTGAGGGCGTTTGCCGAGTGTCTGCTGAAACCGAACACGGTGTCTCATTGGCGAGCGCTCCTCAAGCTGCATGCGACTGCCTCGAGCCGAACTGCCATGTCCGCCTGTTGGCGCACACTACCAGTCCTTCTGGCGTGGATCATCAGTGCGGATTCTCGTCCGAGCCGTACAACGAGGTACATGGCTAAACCCAATGATATTCGCTGGTCTCGAATCGGGCGTCGCGCGGTCCTCGTCACGCTGGTGGCGGTGGCGCTCTGGGGCGTGAGCGACGCCCGCGCAGGTGCAGACGTTCGGGACCTGGTTCGACGCGCCGATCACGTCTTGCGCGGCAAGACGACCGCGGCGCTGATCCAGATGCGCGTTCACACCCAGAGCTACGACCGGACGTACAGCATGGTCTACTGGGCGGACGAAACAGCGGCATCCGACAAGACGCTCGTCAAAGTACTCGGCCCCGCTCGCTGGCGTGGGCATGGCACGCTGAAGATCGGTGGACGACTGTCTCTGTACGATCCTCAGAGCGATCGCGTGACTTGGCTCAGTGGCTCGATGTTGGGTGACAGCTGGATGGGCAGTCACTTCAGCAACGACGACCTAGTCAAAGAGACGGACTTGGCATCGCACTACACGCCCAAGATCTTACGGACGTGGACGGGGCGGGTTGGAGGTGAAGACGTGATCTATCACCGTATCTCGCTCTCGCCGACGCCAAAGGCTCCGGTTTCCTGGCACCACATCGACCTCGAGCTGTACGTACGTGGCGCCGACGTGATCCCCACGCGTCAGCAATACTACCGTCGCGCAGGACAGCCCGAACCGACGCGAACCTTGTCGTTGAGCGAAGTCCACGACATCGGCGGGCGAACGGCGCCGACTCGGCTCACGATGCGTGTTGCCGACAAGCCGGGGGAGTACACCCAGCTCGACTACGCGAAGGTAACGTTCGACAAGCCCATCCCCGCGGACAAGTTCACCGAGTCCGCATTGAAGCAGTGAGGACCCGTGAACTATCGACAGTTACAGCTACTGGTCACGATCGCTTGGCGGAACCTCTCGCGCAACCGACGCCGGACGTTGATTGCCGGTTGGGGAATCGCCTTGGGCGTTGGCATGGGGATCGCCAGTTTTGGCGTGATGGACGGCATGAACGACGACATGTTGCACTCGGTGACGGACGTCCAACTCGGTCACGTTCAAGTCCACGAGCCGGGCTATTCGAATCACCCCAAGTTGGCGCTCGCTTTCGAGCACGGCGATGAACTGACCCGACGAGCTGAGGGGTTGCCCGAGGTCGCGGCGGTCAGCCCACGGGTGTTCGGTTGGGCCTTGGCGCGTACCGAACGCAAATCGGTGGGCGTCCAGCTAGCTGGAATCGATCCACGGCGGGAAGCGAAGGTGACTCGCGTGCTCGACAGTGTCGTCGAGGGGCAGTCACTCGCTCCCGAGCCCACCGATTGGCCAGCGCCCGGCACTCTCGATCGGGCGCAGCAAGAGCTCGACGACAAACTCACTCAGCGCGGAATCGAACGAGCATTGGCGGAGATTGCAGCGCTCGATACGCCCAGTAACGTGGCCGAGCGAAATCGCGACGTGGAGGCGCGAACCAACGAGCTGCTTGCCGTCGTCGCACCCCCTCCAAAGTCGCCGCCGGGCGTGTTGCTCGGAGACAAGCTAGCTCACAAGCTTCAGGTGGGACCAACGGACATCGTGACGTTCATGGTCAGCGACGCGCAGGGCAGTCCGTCCAGTGTCGACTTCCGCGTGCGAGGCATCGTTCACACCGGCGACTCCGCGCTGGACGGCACGCGAGCGCTTGCACACATCGAGGATGTCCGACACCTGTTCGCGCTGCCGGACCGTGCGCACGAGCTGGCCATTCGCGCCGTGGGAGCCGCAGCTGTCGCGCCTTTGGCAGAGCGACTGGCTCGACAACCCGGGTTCGAGACGTTGGAAGTGAAGACTTGGCAGCAATTGCGGCCGGACGTGGTTGCGATGCTTGGAACGAACAGCGTGCTGACGGCGCTTCTCGTTGCCATCATCGTGGCCGCAGCGGCGATCGGTGTAGCCGACACCGTCGTGATGGCGGTGTTCGAACGCCGGCGCGAGTTTGGGGTGTTGGGGGCAGTGGGGATGCGTCCCCCAGCGCTGGTTATGATGGTTGCTGCGGAGACGGTGCTACTCAGTGTCGGTGCCTCGCTGGCTGGGCTGGTGCTCGGCCTGACTTTCGATCTGTTACTCGCCAAGGTGGGGATCCCGCTTCCGGGGCTGAGTGACTTCTCTCTCGCGGGCGCAGCAATTCCCCCAGTGTTGCATGCGACCGTTACCCCCGAAGGGGTCCTGGTTCCGCTGGGGTGCATGATGGTGATGGCCCTCGCTGCGGCGGTGTGGCCTGCCTGGCTTGCCGCACACACGGACCCCGTCATCGCAATGAACGATCGGTGATTGTCATGATACTCCGACTTGCTCTTCGCAACTGTGTTCGAAATCTTCGGCGCACGGCGTTGGTCGCCGCTGCCATCTCGCTGAGTCTCGCTCTGCTCATCGTGTTCATCGGAATGAGCGATGGGGCTCACCAGGACATGGCGGAGATCGGCGTCAGCATGGGACTGGGAGATTTGGTCGTGCAACAGCGTGGCTACACCGACGACCCGTCCATCGACCGACGCATCACGAATCCTGCACGGCTCGAGGCGCACTTGTCTCGTTTGCCCGGAGTGCGACGCGTCGTTCCGCGCTTGCGCAGTGACGCGCTGATTTCGGCCGGGGCGACCAGCGTCGGTGTGATGATGTCCGGAGTCGATCCACAGGTGGAGTCACGGGTATCCAACATCGACAACCCCGACTCGATGATTGCAGGGTCGGCCTTGACCGGCGATCTCTCTCATGGACCGGGCGAACTGCCGCCCATCGTCGTAGGAAAACAACTTGCTGCGACGTTGGACGTCGCCGTCGGTGACCGGGTGACGCTCACGTTGCGACCCGCCGGCTCGAAAGACACGATCGAGGCGGTTGCGGAGACTCAAAGCGGTGCGTTCGTGGTTCACGGGATCTTCGCCACCGGTGTTCAAGAGGTCGACGCGTTTTGGGTGGAGGTCTCGCTTCCCGACGCTCAGCAGCTCACTCGTGCAGGAGATTCCGTGACGATGTTGGCCGTGTTCCTCGACGACATCGGCCAAACGGAGTCGCTCGCTCCGAAGATCCGGGCTGCCGTGGGCGATACCGACGTCGAGGTGCTCACCTGGATGGAGGCGGCGCCCGATCTCTACGCCGTGATCGCCATCGATGCTGGAGGAATGTACGTGATGATGCTGATTGTCTTCATCGTCGTGGCGACGGGCGTTCTCAACACCTTGCTCATGAGCGTCGTCGAGCGCACGCGCGAGTTCGGGGTGTTGCTGGCCCTTGGCGCAACGCCTGCCCGAATCGTGGCCATAGTGCTCGGTGAAGCCATCGCGCTGGGAAGCTTTGCCATGGCCATCGGTCTTGGATTGGGGTTGGCGGCGAACCGCTATTTCGAGGACGTCGGCATCGACGTCGCCGGCTCGATGGGCAGCGTCGAGACGAGCGGGATCCTGCTGCCGGATCGCCTGTACTCGAGCTTGTCACCGGAACGATTGACCTACAGCGTCGTGGCTGTGCTCGTCCTCGTGCTGGTTGGCGCAATCTATCCCGCGCTCCACGCGGCCACACGTAAACCCGTAGAGGTAATGCATCATGTCTGAATCAGTTGCCGCCGTTCGTGTCTCTGGACTCGAGAAGAACTATCGTCAAGGTCAGCACGACGTCGCCGCGCTAGCCGGGGTCGACTTGAGCTTGTGTCCCGGGGAGTTTGCGGTGTTGGCTGGGCCGTCGGGCTCCGGCAAGACCACGTTGCTCAACTTGATTGGGGCACTCGACCGACCCAGCAAGGGCCGGGTCGAGATCGGCGGGATGGATCTCGCCTCGCTCGACAAGACCGAGCTCGCCACTCTGCGACGCGACCACATCGGGTTTGTTTTTCAAGCGTACAATCTGTTGCCCGTACTGTCCGCGGTCGAAAATACCGAGCT
The DNA here is from genome assembly GCA_003235365.1 of Deltaproteobacteria bacterium. GTDB lineage: Bacteria > Myxococcota_A > Polyangia > Polyangiales > Polyangiaceae > SZUA-265. Next base: position 4,433 of record QJWJ01000231.1, on the reverse strand, counting down.
CGTCCTCGAATTGCAGGGCCAGCCTCGGGAACAGTGTCGCAAGAGGGCCGTCGAGGTGCTCGAAGCGGTCGGGCTCGGACAGCTGTTGGATCGCAGACCGAGTGAACTGAGCGGTGGGCAACAGCAGCGTGTTGCCGTCGCTCGCGCGATTGCGTCGGCGCGAACCCTGGTGCTCGCCGACGAACCCACGGCGAATCTCGATTCCAGGAGTGCCGAGACGTTGTTGGACATCATGGCAAAGCTCAACGAGACTCGGCGCCTGACTTTTCTGTTCAGTACTCACGACCCACGCGTCGTGGCGCGCGCTCGTCGGGTCATCCACCTCGAAGACGGGGTGATCAGTAGCGATGAGGTGCGATGAGCCGCTGCCGCCTACGCGTGAGCGGTCTGGCCCTCGTGGTGGGCCCGATCGCGATGATGACGGTGAATGCTTACGCGTTCGTGATCGATGAGGATCCGTTCGAGGAGCGATCACTGAAGCTCGGCGGAGCTCTGCGCGCCTACGAACTCTGGCTTTCGGGGGGACCGCTCGCCGCTCTGCCTGCCGCGGCGGATGACGACCCGGCGGCGATCTCCGTCGTTTCGGTACGGCCCGAACTGGAGTGGAGAACGGCCGATGTCGACGTCGTCGTTCACGAAGAGTCGACGACGGTGTCCAGTACGCTGGCGAGCAACGGCCTCGACGGCGTGGTTCCCATCGGTGGCGGGTCGGTGTCGCTCTGGTTGCCGCTTCAGTGGTCCACGCTGGATGGCGCGCGCCTGCAGCTCGACTCGCGCATCGACTGGGCCTACGCGCGGATGTCCTTTGATAGTGCGCTGGTCACCGTGGGGCGGCAACCCGTGAGCATTGGCGTTGGCCAATTGTGGACACCTCAAGACCTGCTGGCGCCGTTCTCTCCCCTACAGATGAACACCGAGTACAAGCCCGGTGTCGACGGCGTTCGCCTCGACTGGTCGCCGTCCCAGACGTTGACCATCGCTGCGATCGCTGTCGTCGGGGGACGCGACCCACACGACGAACTGCGCGTCCATCACGCTGGATCCGCTGCGATAGTGCGGGGCGAGTGGTCGAGCCAAACGGTGCGGCTGGGTGTCCAGGCTGGTGACGTGCACAGTGACGTCGTCGGAGGCATCGACTTTTTCGTCGACTTGGGTCATGGCGTGGACCTACATGGGGCGGGTACTCTGACAGTTCCGTCGCGGACGGCGCGTCGTCCGCACGGCAGGAGAGCTTTCAATCGCGCCGTGTTGGGAGCGAACATCAACGCGTCCGACTGGACGTTCACCTCGGAGCTGTACTTCAATGGTTCGGGCGCGACGGGCCCATCCACTTACGTCGCAGAGCTGGCTGCACCACGCTTCGTTTCCGGCGAGGCGCCGAATCTCGGACGCGCCTACGGCGGGTTGGTCACCGATTGGTCGGTGCATCCGTTGTTTCATGCGCAGCTCGCTCTCATCGCAAACCTCCAGGACGCCAGTGCGCTGATCGCACCAGCGCTGGACTACAGTTTCGCGACGAACGCACAGCTCGTCGCCGGGGCGTTCATTGCTGCGGGGAAACGACCGACATATGGCTTCGATCGCGTCGTGGCGCACAGCGAGTACGGATTATACCCAGACATCTACCACTTGGACCTCAAGTGCTACTTCTGACCTGGTGACTGCGCCTTTGGGTCACAGGTCTGAGGTCCGGCGACGTACAGCGGGGTTTGGGGTCGTCAGCGGAGCAAGTTTCGCCCGAGGAGACCTCGGCGGTGGGTCGACTGGAGTACTCCTGCGCTCGAGTGAACGGGTCTCCGGCGGGCGATCACTCGAAGTACATCGCTGTCCAGCCGTGGTACATTGCCAGACCGACCACGAACAGCGACAGGGCCACGTGCGAGACGAACCACAGGTTCGAGTGCTGGCGCAACGCGGCGACCCGCGTGGGGCCAAAAGCTCCCAGTAGGGTGTTGACCAGGAAGGCGCTGCACAGCAGCCCGAGGAATCCGACGCCAGCACGCACCGAGTGCGTCAGCAGTAGCAGAGGCCCCAACGCTCCTGCCACTTGATGCCAAGAGTACATCCGTTTGGCGAGACGCGCATAGCCGCGCGTCCGTAAGCCTGAAAGGCTCCACTGGAATGCCAGCAGTCCAGCGAGCAGCGTTCCGGTGACCAAACGATACGAAAAGCCCGCCTGAAGTTTCGCCAACGCCTCCGGCGGCTCGGGAAGCCACCAAACGACGAGGGCCGACGCGCTGGTGAACACCGTGGCCCAAGCGAGCGATAGCTGGCGCTTGGCCGGTGGCGTCAGCGTTCGGCGATCAGTCGATCGAGGGTCGCTTTCGACACGGAATCCTCCACCTCCCGCATGAAGGTGTCCGGGCTGGGAATGTAGTATCCGTTGATCGGCCATAGTTCTCCAATCTCGGGTGGGTCCTCGAACGTTTGGGTCTTCTCTGCGTAGGTCGTGTAAGCTTCGCGGACGCTGCTGCGCAAGGCGTCCACGACGGACAATGCCTCGCGTAACGTCACCGTTGCTTTGGGGTACGTCCATGTCGTTGCCCCCATGATGTCGTTCAGTTTCCAGTCTCGTTTGGGGGCGTTTGCGTGTTCGTTGTGGCAATCGACGCATGCGGGCGCCACCGCCAGGTCGGGGAACATCGCCGTGTGAACTCCAACGTCGGCAGTGAAGAAGTGCCTGGGTTCACCACTGGCTCGCAAGGCCGCGAACTCGTCAGCTTGCATGCCTCGAAACAAGTTGGCTTCGCTGAGCGGCGCATCGGATCCCAAGAACAACCCCAGAGGTTCCGGCCGTTTCTCGAGATTGCGTGCCGTCTCGCGCAAGAAGAGCGCCGGCAGGGGACCCGCAAACACGTCAGGATCCAACCAGTCCTCCGAAAATGAGAGCCCGGCCTTCTTGCCTGGTCCGACGATCCGACTCGTGTAGATGTTCCTAACTCGAGCATTCTCGGCCGCGCAGATCTCGAGCAACGCGCGCACGGAGACACTCGTCTCGGCGTCGTCTACGTCGGTTTCGGGCAAGGCTGCCGGCGCCGTGGCGAACAGGTAGGTGCACACCATCAACGTGAAGAGGGTGAACGCGACCATGACTCGGTCGAACAACAAGCGCCGTTCGGCGCCGGGCGCGGCGGATGGACGCGTGCTGCTACGTTCGGGGCGCGCGCTTTCTCTCGTAGTGTCGGGCGAGTCGCTCATGGCTTGTGATCCGTGTGGCGAAATGGAGTGACCGAACTATCGCGCTGTTCATCCGGAGGCTTCGGCCGCTGCGCTCGGGCTGTGGACCGGGGGCGAGCCGGATAGGGATTGGGCCCTCCGGAAAAGTATTGGTCCAGCGATTGCGCGTCGATCCTCGCATCGAGTGCGGTGGGCAATTCGAACACGTGCCCGGAGTGGAAGTCGTGACAGCCCAAGCAGGTGTCCCAACGCTCCGTCGCCGCCAACTCGTCGTGAGGAACGTCGAGTGGATCGTCGTGGACGAACATGTCACTGTGGCATTGCACGCAGAACCCGCCGCCGACGGTTACCCTCGCCGCGTTGTGCTCGGCGTGGCAGCTTGTACAGTTCTGTGGGCCCAGTTCGCGTCGGGCGGCTTCGAAGCGTGGCTCGTTGAAACGAAACACGGGGTGGCGGTCGAACGGACGCTCGTGGCACGCCAAGCAGTCCTGGTTGGACACCGGCTTCGCGCCGAATTCGACCGCCGTCCTCCTCAGTCCGAGTAGGTAACGAACGTTGGCCTGCAGCTGTTGGCGCAGCGTTCCCGGCGCGGCGCGGTGACAATCGGCGCACTCGACCAGTTCGTGCCCGGTGTTCATTTGGCCTGGCGTGCGCAAGTGCTGTCCACGCGACGGGAGCATGGCCGCGAAAAAAGTCACCGAAAAGAGTACCCCCAGAGTAACGCCGAGCTTGCGCCGCTGTTTGGTGACGTTACCAGAGCGCGAGGGAGGCGGGACGCTATGCGCTGACGGCTCCAGACTTTTGCTGCTTGGCGGTATACTGGTTGTCATTGCTCGGCTCCAGCTCCGAGTTGGAACGGCGCCGCGGAACTCCGCACAATAGGGCGCCCGGTACAATCCCCCTCTAGCGCGGGATTAGTCGCTAGTGATGACGATGAGTGAACAGGTGAACGGTGCTTGTCCTCTGTTCCCCAGAACTGACTGTTCAGTTGTCTTGCATGCCGCGTTCCCTACAGGTTCCCTCTGCCTGCCCCAACGATAACGCCCGACGACTCCCCTGGCGTCGACGAGCGATTGTAAGCGCTGCTGATCAGCTTCGCAATGGGAGTATGCTCGAAACGTGATCACCAGGTTTCCGCGGTTGCCAGAAATCTGGCGCCGTCTTCGAGCACCAACCGCGATGAGTGACCAATGATCCCAGCGTTCTGGCATGTGGGTGTCCTCGATACAGGGAGAAACACCACTGGAACTCAGCAT
>QJWJ01000185.1 GCA_003235365.1 Deltaproteobacteria bacterium | reverse complement strand
AATGCCAAGAGACTTCGCGCGTTCGGTCAGCTGCTCAATGATGCTCTCGGAGAGTTCGAGTTCCACGTCTCTAGTATACCCCGGGTAAGGCCAGGTGCTAGGCGGTTTCGTTGGTGGGGACGGAGTGGCAAGTGTAAGGCACCGTCCAAAAGCGCTGCGTTTCGATCGCGCGTGGCGTGATCGATTTGCGCGTAAATGTGCCGAAGCCCGCCTGAGCGTGAGTGCTTGAGACTACGCCGGAGCGGGCTTCGCTTCGAGGAGTGGGTCGCTGGTCACATGGCTATTCTACCTCGCGGTCCGAGCGGCGCGAGCGACCCTTGATGCTGACCAGGATGCCCTTGTGGACGAGTCGGTCGGCGATGGCGCTGGCGGCGGCCGAGTTGTGGAAGAGGGTGCCCCAGTCTTTGAAAGCGAGATTGGTCGTGACGATGGTAGCGGCGCGTTGGTAGCGGCGATTGAAGACTTGGTAGAGCAGATCTGCACCGCGAGCGTCGAAGGAGAGGTAGCCCAGTTCGTCGATGAGTACGAGATCGGGGCGGGTCCACTGGCTGAGTCGCCGCGCGAGCGTGTTGCGCTGGGCGGAGGCGACGAGTTCGTTGACCAGATCGGCCGCGAGCGTGAAGCGGACATTGTAGCCCTTGATGCATGCGAGCTGGCCGAGGGCGTTGGCCAGGTGGGTCTTTCCGACGCCGCTGGGACCCACGAAAACGCAGTTGGTCTTGTTCTGGACGAAGTCCAAAGAAGCGGCCTGCATTACGGCTTCTCTGTCGATTTCGTTGGGATAGTCGAAGTCGTACTGCTCCATCGTGGTCAGCGGAAAGATGTTCGAGCGGCGGATCGATGCGCTGGCGTTGTATTCCATTTGCGCTCGGAGTTGGTCACGCATCAGCCTGTCTAGCAGTGAAGTCGGCGGGTCGTTGCGAGTGATGGCTTTCTGGGACGCGGAGTCCAGCTGGGACGCGGCGTAGTCGAGACCGAGCTCTGTCAGGACCTCGCCGAGGGAAAGCTTCGTCGGAGCGTCAGGTGACAGGTGGCTCGTCGTCGGGCTTTTTCGTCGTCCCGCTCGCTTCTTCGGTGGGTCGTTTGGGTCGTTCGTAGAGGGCATCGTAGGTCTCCAGGTTGTGGGGCTGGACGTGGACCGAGTCCGCCCGCTTGTTTCCGGTGGTGATGGGCTCCGGGGGCTCCCCCAGGCCGCGAGCAAAGCGACTCTTGTCGATGAAGAAACGCACGTAGCTGGCGCCGAATTGGCGCGCAGAGAGGGCCTCCTTCATGCCGGTTCGGACTTCTTCTTCGCTGTAGATGCGCACGAGCCTCATCAGCGTGCGCACTTCATGGTCCAGGCTTTTTCTCTTGCGAGAGACCTCTCTGAGGTACGCTGCTGCTTCCTCCGAGAGGTTTGCCAGGTAGTCGCGTCGCCGGACGGGCTGGGCGCTCTTGCGCCGCTCGATGAGGGCCTCGGTGTGCTTGGGATCTTCGATGATCTCGCCACGCCGCCAGCTACGTTTGTGCGTGGCGATGACGTCGCTGCCCTCGATGAAACGGACCGTGTTGTCATCTGCACGGACATGGATGGTCTTGCCGACTGCGGTGTAGGGTACGGTGTAGTGATTCGAGTCGAAGGGGACGCGAGCATCCTTGCGCACCACCCGGACCTCGACCTTGTCCGTGTCGAAGCGTCGCTCCGGCAAAGCGATGAGTCGCTTCTTCTCCATCGCCCAGCGATCGACGGGGCGCTCGCCCGTCGTCTTGTGCTTGCGGACGTTTGCGACCTCATCCATCCAGGCACGCGCTTGCGTCCTCAGGTCGTCCAGATCACGGAAGTTGCGACCGTAGTAAAAGGACTGGCGGATGTAGCGTACGCCGTGCTCGACGCGTCCTTTGAATTCCGGATAGCGCACCGGAGCCGCCACCGGCTCGAAGAGATAATGCCCCGCAAAAGGTAGGAAATTCGGGTTAAACTGCACGCTGCGGCCAATGTGGTGCAGCACGACACTCTTGAGATTGTCGTAGACGACGCGCCTGGGGGTGCCTCCGAAGTATTCGAGAGCTTCTCGATGCAGGCGCAAAAAGGTGTCGAGCCTCTGGTCGAAAGCAAAGTCGACGAAGAGCATCCGTGACCAAGACAGCACCATCACAAAGCCCGACACGGCCCGCTTGGTGTGACCGACTCGCATCGTGCCGAAGCTTCCCCAATCGACCTGCGCTTGCTCCGCTGACTCGAATTCCACCCGCAGGTACGGCTTCTTCACAGCACGCTTGCGCACCTGCATCAAGAAGCGCCGCACCATCGCGACACCGCCATTGTAGCCGCGCTCCTTGAGCTCTTCGTGTAGACGTATTCCCGTGAGCTCTGGATACTTTGCGAGGCGCTCCATCAAATACGCCTTGTGCTCATCGAGCTTGCTCGGCACCGGGCGACTCAGTGGCCTCATGCTGCTGCGCACGGCTCGGCGCACCACCGAATGATGGCACCCAAACTTTTTCGCCACCGTCCCTATACGCCAGCCCTCCACTAGCACCAAACGCCGCATTTCAGCCAAAACCTCCGCTGGAATCGCCATCACTGGCCTCCCGCCTCGAAGCTCAGAAGTTTCCGAGCGCGAGCAAAATCTCCGAGCCCATCAAAGAAGCGATCTCGCGCTCGGTCGCCACGACTTCGGACCCAGCGCACCGTTACGTCGAGGTCATCCGTGTCCGAAAGCCACACCGCCCAGCGCTCCGGGTGGGCCGAGACTTCCTCGGCGTCCGCATCGAGCACAGCGACCAAGGGTCGATTGTACCAATGAGACAAGCTCTCCAGCAGCATCCGCAAGGCGTGCTTCGTCCTCGGCAGTGGTAAGCGAGCCTTCAGCACCGTCCCCCTCCGTGCCTCGCTCACCAAGAGCTGTGCGCTCTCCTCCCTTGGCACTATCGAAACCCACAGCGGCTGATTCATCGAGCACGATCTCCCAGCAGATCCTCGAGCCCAAAAGCACCCCGCCCGGGTCGGGACCTTGCGCTTTTCGGAGTAAGGTCCGCCGTCGTAGCGCGGAACTATGATGCGTCACTTTCTGCACTCGGTGCCGATAGCTCCGCTGACGGTCAGCATGTCCGCGTCGCCCCTCACGCGAGCGCTGATACCGACGGCCAGCCTGCCGAAGCGTGCGTTTTCTCGCCTTTTTCCGGCATCCGTCGGAGCAATAGCTCTGACCTCGATAGCACCGCCGACACAGCCGAAATCCACCGCCACACCCGCCACAAATCAGCCCGATCAACTGCACGCCCGCCTCCTGGCGACCGTTTCTTGGCCAAGAACGCAAGGGCGTGAGAAAACTCGACTGAATCAGCCGGTGACCTCACCGCGCCCTCCCGAATGCCCGTGGCCTCGAAACCTGACGGGCATTCGGCCTTTTGTGTCGCCGATCTGAAAGCCTACGCGGCAGCGATGAAGCGACCCAAGTTTCTCGCGTTTCCGCTCACCACTTCATGAACGATCACGCGCACCCGATGATCGCTTTCTCGCGCTTTTCGATGATGGCTTACAGGCGTACACGAAGAGCGGAGACGAGTGCATTGAAACCGCCAT
>QJWJ01000533.1 GCA_003235365.1 Deltaproteobacteria bacterium | reverse complement strand
CTGCGCAGTCCGCGCAGCGAATCCGGCAGGTCGCAGGCGCGCAGAGTGGTGCGCACGGCGCTCATCCCGCAGCCGATGTCGACCCCCACCGCGGCGGGGATCACCGCGGACACGGTGGGAATGACCGAGCCCACCGTCGCTCCGATACCGACGTGCACGTCCGGCATCGCCGCAACCCAGCCGGCAATGATCGGCAGTTTGGCGATGTTTGCCAGCTGATGCAGTGCTTCGGTTTCGACGGGGACACCGCGGGTCCAGCGCTTGATCGGCGCGGCGCCCCCGGTTTCGGTCACTTCGAACAGGTGTTCTTCTGGCGCGTCGATGCAGGGCGTAGAACTGTTGCGGCGGGCCTGCTTGGCGGCGCGCCGCAGCGCCCGTTTCTGATTGCGGGGGCGTTGTTGGCGCGCGGGCTTGTGGTGCGTGGCTGCGTGCCATGGGTGATCGTGCAGCTTCGATGTTGCGCTCGCGTCGGTCAACCCCGTGTTCGAGCGACTCTCCGGACCGTTGAGCGGACTGGTCGGTGGACTGCCGAGCAGAGCGTCGTACGGGGCGTTTGCTTCGGATCGCACGGTCACTTGCTCCGCGCCAGCATGCTCGTCGGGGTCGACGAATTCATCGTGGTCATCGCCGCCACGGTTCTCACCGTCACTGCCATCACCGTAGTCATCACCGTCGCGTTGCGAGGTATCGACAGTGAAGCTCAACTCCGGCGTGCGCTTGTGGTTGAGCTCTGTCGCGACTTCTGCCCGCAGACTGCCCCGAGCTCTGTCGAGTGCCGCCAATACCCGTGCGCTGTCGAGCTCCGCGTCGGGATCGCTGGCGGCGACGACGACGAGCAAGTGTGCAAGCGACGGCGCGGGGAGCACCTGCTCGACGTACAGTGAGAGCAGCAACGGGTCGTCGAAGTTCGATGCCAGCGCCGCGGAGAGTGCACGCTGCACCGCGGCGCACGCTTGTAACGTCCGCGGATCCTGTCGCGCCGAGCGGTGTTCTTTGCGTCGTGTCATGAGCAGGCTCCGTCGGAGGAACTGTTGCCGATTGTAACGCACGGTCGCGCTGTGTGCGGATCGCGTGTGAACTGAAGCATGTCAGGGGGGCTGTGCATGGATTTTTTGTGTCGAGACGTGGGCCGAAGCGGTGCGCCGCGTCTCGACCCAGCAAGACCAATGGCGACGCAACCCGGATCGGCAGATGATCGGTCACGGCGCGCATGCGTGAGCGCCGGTCGGCGGCGCAGTGAGAAGTGGCATTGCGCGTCGCGGGTAAAGCGAGTGGTCCCCCGCGGTTGCGCTGGGACCAACCAGCTCACGACAAGAGCGCAACTCCGGCGAGGCCTGCGTTGGGGCAGTGCTTGGGACGGACGCACTACTGGGCCCGGGCGCATCGAGGTGCCACCGCGGTTCTTCGCGGTGGGTTACCCCCTGGAAACCGATCGATGTCGGAGTCGACGTGATCTGTGCCTTCGGGGATAACGCCGACGTCACAGACACTCTGGCTTCAGTCTGCGAATGCCGTCGAGGAAGTAGTAGGGCGGGTCGCAGTCGTTCCAGCCTCGCTCGTCTGAGTCGGAGGCCGATGCTTTCGAGGCGGCATCGACGAGTCCGACGAGCTTGACGAACTGCGCACGCCGCTCGCGATCTTCGCCGGACTGTGCGGCGCGCGCCCAGCGGGCAACGTCGGCGTAGGTCATTTCTCCCCGATCGCGATACTCGCGTAGCAGCATTCCAAAGGCCGTTGCCGCGGCTGCGAAGCGAAAGTCCGAAGACGCAGACCGGAACTGGACGAAACCTCGCTCAGCGCTTTGCGAGATCAATTGGCTTTCATCGGCGTTGGGTTGCTTGTAGCGGAGGTTGACCGTGACGAGTTCGTTGTCGACCGCCCCGCGCGTTGGCACGACCTCGTACAACGCGGTGACGACCTGCCCAGCGCCAATCTCACCTGCGTCTTTGAGGTCGTCGTCGAAGTCTTCGTTGGCGAGGCGACGGTTGTCGTAGCCGAGCAGGCGGTAGGATGAGACGGCTTCCGTGGAGAACTCCACTTGCAGCTTCACGTCCTTGGCGACAACTTCCATCGTGCGTCGCAATTCGTCGCGCAGCACTTTGCGCGCCTCGTCGAGGCCATCGATGAACGCGTAGTTGCCGTTGCCGCGGTCAGCCAGTCGCTCCAAGCGTTGGTCGCCTTGGGTGCTTTGGCCGAAGCCGAGCACGCTCAAAAACACACCGCTGCGCGCTTGTTGCCCGATCAAGCGCTCCAGTTCGTTCACATCCGAGATACCGACGTTGAAGTCGCCATCGGTCGCCAAGAAGACGCGGTTCATGCCGCTCTCGATGAAGTGCTGCCGCGCCAGCTCGTAGGCCGTGCGAATGCCGTCACTGCCGTTGGTCGCGCCGGTGCTTTCCAGGGCGTTGACGGTTTGCATGATGACTCGCTTCTCGTCGCCCCGCGTCGGTGGAAGCAACACGGCGGAACGACCCGCGTAAACGACGATGCTGACCCAGTCTTTGCGAGTGAGCTGCCTCGTGAGAACGCCGAGAGCCCGCTTGAGCAAGGGCAGCTTCTCGTCGGCGTTCATCGAACCGGAGACGTCGATCAGGAACACCAGGTTGTTGCCCTGAGTGAGCGCCGTGCGATTGGTCGCTTTGAGACCGATCCGCACCAAGCCGTGGGTGTCGTTCCAGGGAGCGCGAGCGGTGTCGATGCTGATCGACACCGGGTGCTCACCGTGAGGCGTGGGGTAATCGTAGTCGAAGTAGTTGACGAGTTCCTCGATGCGCGTGTGCGGCGATGGCACCTGTTTCCTTTGGGCGGCGAAGCGCATGCGGCCGTAGGATGCAGTATCGACGTCGATGGAGAACGTGGAGACGGGCTCGACGCTGGTGTCGATGAAGCCGTCCTGGTTGGAGGCGCGTTCGCGCGGTGGTCGCCGGAGAGGACGTCGGTGCGGCACGCGTCGGGCCGGACGCGCCATGGTCGGTTTGGCATTGTCGGGGCGTTTGGCGTCGTCGTTGCCTTTGGCATCGTCGGAGCGCGGCGCCGGTTGCGACGGGCGAGAACCGCGAAACTTGTGGTACTCCACGGAGGGTGGTGCTTCGGCGGCCTTGCCGCTCACGGAGCCCGCGTACGGCGGGCGGGGCTTGGCTGGCGCCGTTCCCCGGTCATGGCCCCACGGTTTGAGCGGACGTCGCGGCATGCCGGGGCCAGACTCCGCCGCGGCTGCCTCCGGTTGCGGGAGGGGTGCAACCGCGAGCGGTTGGTCGGGCGTCTCGACCTCTGCGTCGCCCGACTTGGTAACACTCGCCGCGCCTCTACCTTCCGCCCACTTGTCGGACGGGTCCGTCGCATAGTCTCGCTCTGGCGGCGCGACCAGTACGAGCAACAGAGCCGTGGCCGTCGCCAGCGGCATGACGAACACGCCTTTGGAGAAGCCAAAAGGACGAAACCCCCGCCAACGGATTCGAGCTCGTTGCAGCGCCGACAACTGGGTCGTCGGGGCTTGCTGCAGGCCCTCGCGAAGCAACTCCCCGAGCTGCACGACATCATCGAACTCCGACGCCAGTTCCGCGTCCTCTTTCAGGCGCGCCTCGAGTTGTTCGGCCTCGTCGCCGGACAATTCGCCCAGGGCGTGTGCCTCCAACCGCGCCCGCGCTTCATCGTCGTTCATAGCGCTCTCCTTTTGGTTGCGACTGCGGCTGTAGGAGTCGGGGGTTCTGTTGCGAGCACGCCTCGTTCGCGCAGGTTGCTACGCACCTTCTTGAGAGCTTCGTGCAGTATGACACCGACGTGCGAGACGCTCAGGCCTGTGACCTCGGAGATCTCCCGGTAACTCAGCTCGCCACTGAACTTGAGCAGGACGACTTCTTTCTGTTTCGCGGGTAACTCATCGAGTGCGTAGAGCGCGAGACTCAGCAATTGCTGGCGCTCCGCAGACGCGTGGGGAGGGGGAGCCACGGGGACCTGAACATCCGGCGACGTTTCGCTGCGGTCGTTGCGCTTCAGTTCGAGCGCCCGGTTGCGGCAGACCCGAAACAGCCACGGGGTGACGTGGTCCAACACGTCCTCCGGTGTCTGCCTACACAGCCTGAGAAACGTGTCTTGGACCACGTCCGGGGCCAGTGTCGCTCCGCACAACGCCGTCGCGTACCGCAGCAGCGGCGCTTCATGGCGGCGAAGCGCCTCGTATATCCAGTTGCTAGACCCGTTGCTCAAAACCGACCCCGTGTGGCAGCGTCGATCAGACTACGCGGGGCGCCTCGTTTTCTTAGGAGCTGGGTCAAAATAACTCGTGCACCGGGCGTGGCGATGCGTCGCGCCCCGTAGCCCGTCCGTCGCAGGATCATCCCATCGTTCGGGTCGCCAGCACAGCTATCACGGTGATTGCTGCGGCAAATCAAGTAGTGGGGGCGGCTCGGGCACTGACCGACATGATGCCACTGCGCTGTCGGCCCGGCTCCGTTCGGCCATGCGCGGGGAGGCGATCGGAGCCTGTCGGCGCAGTTTGCAAAAGCCGTTCCGTCAGGAGGACGTGCTTCGCACTCTCGAAGACGCGCTCTGGCGACGTGCGTCGACGTCTTGACCGTGGTTGCGGGTCAGCTCTCGGCGCGTCGCTGCCAGAGCACCTCGAGACAGCCCCTGACAGCGACCTCGGCACGACCGTCGTCGGCGAGCAGCCCTTCTTCGATCAGGGCGCGGGTCAGGTCGACCACGCTTCGCCGGTCGTTGAGCAACATGGCGACGCGGTTGATCGTCGGGTGCTGGTTTCGGGCGCGAGACTCGAACGAGGGGATCGGCAAGTGACGGCCCTCATCGCTGAGCCACGGCGGCTTTGCCTGTTCGACTGAACGTGCCTCGCCTTCTAGAACCGCGTGCATCGTGAGCACGCGCTCGGTGCGACCCTGGGTGGAATGTGGGGAAGCCATGTGCGGTACCGCATCGTAGGTGCACTTGGTGATTCGAAAGCCCGCTGCGCTCACCAGCTGCACGAACTCGTCACCACAGTAGCGGTGGGCGGGGCGGGTTCTGATCGGGTCGTAGACAAACGGTCCTTGGTTAATCCAGGTTCCACCCGGACGCAGCACCTCGGTCAGCTTGGGTATGAAGGCGGCGAGATCGTGGGGTACTTGGTCGACGAACCACGGCGTGATCACGGTATCGATGCTTTGCCGAGCGACGGGCGGCGCCAAACCGTCGGCAAACAGCAGTTGGAGGCTCGGGGGCGCAGAGTCGGGGGCACGCACGGAGTGTTTGATGCACGCCCGATCGGAACGCAGGGGATGGGCAGGGAACTCATGAAGTTCGAGCGTGTCACCGAGCATCAAGCGTCGAGTGATCAACAAGGGCAACGGGTTGACGTCGAGAGCGACGACGCTGTTCGCTCCCGCCACACGATTTGCCAAAGCCCAGGCGAGACGTCCCGTCCCTGCGCCGAGGACGAGCGTGCGACCCAGTGCGAAACCTGCGGGCAAAACTGCAGCGAGGGTTTCCAGTGCGGGTCCAACCTCGTCGTGTTCGGGAGGCCAAGCCCAGTCGCGATGGGCGAGCGAGTAATAGGCGGTGAGAGCAGTCCCGTCCTCGGCGGGGTCGGTGCCTGCGGCACGGATACCGGCCTCTTCAAACAGGTGGATGATGCTCTGACGGTGTTCTTGCAAGCCTTCGACGACGGATTTGAGGCGCTGCCTCGCGCGCGATGTCTTGGCTTGGTCCACGAGATCCGTCGCCAAGTTCGAAACCGTGTCTCTCATTTGAGCGTCGAATGCGGCGAGTTGGGCAGACCAGCGCGTCAGCCGCGCGTCGGCGTCCGCCATCAGCACGGGTATCCCGCCGACGCTGGGATAGGTTGTGCCGCATGGTTTGCAGGACAGTGAGTCTCGTGAACTCGAGACGGGCTGCTCACACTTCGGACAGATCAAGAGAGGGAAAGCGTCGGGTTCCACGTCTGCAAGACGATACTGAGATGCGAAACCTGGCGCAAACATAGCGCGTGACTCACCGCACCGCTGCCCCGGTCGTCGCACCGCTTCCGTGAGTCCGCAAGAAACGGCGGCGGCTCGCGTCGGCGAGGTAATCCCGGCAACGCGCAACGATTGCAGCGCGAATGGCGCCTGGCGCAAGACTTCCGGCGAAAGGGTCAACGCCGACGTCAAACTCCGCGGCCGGAGCTGGTATGCATCCTGCTAGACGATTCACCATGGCCGCTGCGAATGTTCTGGTTTCCGAAGTCATGACGGTAATCCCGCACCCGGTGCGGGTTAACGATACGTTGGCTCTTGCCGCCGAGCGGATGAGCACACTTGGTGTTCATCACCTCCCGGTGCTCGCGGACTTCAACCTGGTTGGAGTCTTGTCAGATCACGATCTGGCGCTGGCAAGAGGCCTGGGGGTGGACCTCGCCGCGGTGTCGGTTGGCGTGGCGATGACCGCCGGTCCGTACGTCGTTTCGCTCGACACCCCCCTGACGGAAGTCGCCAGAACGATGGCCAGGCGACGGGTTGGCTCAGCGATGGTGATGGAAAAGGACGAATTGCGGGGCATCGTCACCGTCACCGACGCGTTGATGAGCTTGGCAGAATTGGCAGACGGTGTCGTCAAACCCGGGGCTCCCAAGTCGCTGCCCAGCCGAATCCGACGCCGGATCCTTTCCGAGCACGCGGAGCTCGAGAAGCTGCTGGCAAACGTGAAGGCGTCAGCTGAACGCGCGCTGACCGAGGACGAAAGTGGAGACTCGGACGACACGACCGCGGGTGACGAACTGAGGACTCATTCCAGGGAGTTGTACCGCTCGTTGCTTCGCCACATGGATTTGGAGGACAGGGTACTCGTGCCGGCACTGATGGAGGCGCCCACTCAGGGCAAGGTCAAGGTGCAGGCGGAGACCATGGTCAACAAGCACAAGAGCCAGCGGGAGCAGCTGCAGATGGCTCTCACGTTCGCGGACTCGAGTGACATCGAGCATTTGGCCCGTTCGATGCTGGCCCTGGTGACCGCCGTGCGTGAGGACATGCAAGACGAGGAGGCCGAGCTGCTCAGCGCCGACGCCCTATATGACGGACTCGTCGCGCACGACATCTCACCGGGGTGAAGACAACGGGCGGGCCGTCCTTTCACACCGAACTCAGGCGAGTGTGAACCAAGTTCACGGCCCGTACCCCGCCGCCCGCCGACGAGCGTGGCATCCCTGTGGTTTCCGAGGGTTCAGACGCCGTCGTCGTGAAGGCAAGCTTGGTATGCGCGTTGCAAAACCAGGTCGGCATGTTTCGCCGACCCGTCTTCATCGTGGGTGTCGTAGCTATGTTAACGGCGCAAACGAGTTGCGCCGCTCTAGCTGAACTCGGCCCACCTCGCACGAGCCAGGAGCACTACCTGCCGCCGGGCACCGAGCCTCACCGACTTCGCATCACGGTGGCCCCGGACCCGGCGGTGCACGAGGGGAAAGCCGCGTTGGAGTGCGTCGAGCGCTGTACGGAATGGGCAACGTCTCCCGCGGCGCACGGTCGTTGCATAGCGGCGTGCCCGACCGCGGAGGTGACCTGGGATGCTCGCTGCGATGCCGCGAAGGGAGCGACGTGTTTCGAGTACATCGCTGTCAAGCCAGTGCGCGCAGAATCGGATGTCGACCGTGACAGCGTCGCGGGTGACATCGCGTTGGGTGGCCTCGCCGTCGTTGGAATGATCACCGCCGCCGGGGTCGTGAACGAACTGTGCGACCAGCACTCGTCGGACCCGAATTGCGGGCAGAACGAACGCAAGCTGGCCCCCCCAAGGTAGCGGAAAGGTGAATCTGCCGACCGCGTCCCTGCATGGTCTACGAGTCGCAGAATGTGACCGCCGTGCACGTTGCCGGCGAAGTTGGCCATCTCCGGGGTCATCAGCGTGATCGTGCTCAGTTGGGAGCTGACGGGAGTACGGGTTTCACTTTTCATCGGACGACAATCGTGGGTCGTTGTGGTTGTCGTCGCAGTATCGCTCCCATGTCTGATCGAAGTCACCGTGCGCTGAGGGAAGCGCGCGCACCAGGGATGTGCGGTCGCGACGGGTTCGTTGCGCCAAATCAACTGATCGTTGAGCCGCGTGGCCCCACCGTGAACGGAACCGCCGACCGGCAAGCTGCGGTCGCCGCCGGTAGACCGAGGCGCGCTGGCTTGTCTTGTGGGGTCGATGCGGTGCCGCCGTGACGGGTGTGGGGTGCGGGTAAAGGGATGGCTCACCTTTCGGTACCCACGATTGCACTGCTACTGACGCGACCTGGCCAACGCCGGTGGCCCGGTTGATCCCCGTGTCGTACGCTCGACTCAAAAGGGTAGGGACTAACATGCTTGACTATCGAGAAGTTGGGGGCCGTTCCGTTCGTTTCCGTGTTGCACGATCTGGTGCGGCGCGAATGAGCCTTGCGCGTGTTTGGCGCTCGCAGGTGACCGGATTGCTCACGATCTTGGGACTGGTGGTGCTGGGTGCTTGTGAACGCAAGTCCGGCACGAGCGCGGTGTCGGACGCCGGCGTCGACGCGGATTCTTCTTCCGCGTCTCGTCCCGAGCCCGAAGGGCAGCAACCTGCCCCGAAGCCCGAACCGAGCGCAGAACCCAGCTGCGAAGATTTCGAGTTTGTCGTCACCGGGCAAGATTGTAGGACTACCGGGTGCAGTTCCGTCAGTTGCGACTGTGAGGATTCGTTTCCCCTGTCGATTGCCTCCTGCACGCCCGACGGTTGCATCGCGTCCATGAACTGTGCGGCAGCGTGCGCCGCAGAGTCGCTCGGCGACGTGCTCGGCTGCGACGACGTATACACCTCTCGCACCGGGTCGCCGGTCACTGATGATTCTGCCGATCCCAATCCTGGTCCGGATCCCGATCCAGCCAAGCCGGATCCGGATCCGGAACCCGTCGTCGGCGCCGAATGCGGCGACGGGGTGCTCGACGACGGAGAGCAGTGCGACGACGGGGAAGCGAGCGAGACCTGTACTGCCGAATGCACGCTCAGCGAATGTGGGGATGGCATCCTCAACGCCGCTGCGGACGAAGAGTGCGACGATGGTGCTCAGAGCGCTGGCTGCGACGAAGACTGCACCCTCGCCGAGTGCGGCGATGGTTTGATCAACAAGCGCGCTGGCGAGGCGTGTGATGACGGTGAACAGAGTGCGGGCTGCAATGCGGACTGCTCCATTTCGCTGTGCGGTGATGGCATCGTCAACACCGCCGCCGGCGAGGAGTGCGATGACGACAACTGGGACAACGGGGACGGCTGCTCCGACGACTGCCAGATAGAGGAAAACTACGACTGCGACGGGGCACCGTCCGAGTGTGAATGGCAATGCACAGGAACGTTGCGCTTCGCAGGCGGAACCGAGAACGACCTGGTGATTGCGGCGGGCTGCAACTTCCGGATCGAAGCCTGGGCCGGCGGAGGTGGCGGAGGTGGCAGTACCGAGACCGGGAACAGCGGCGGCGGAGGTGGTGGGGGCAGTACACGCGTCGTGTTCGCCGAAACCGATGTCTTGCTAGCAGGCGGGGGAGGCGGCGGCGGCGCCGGGCAGCGCAGCCAGGCGGGTGGTGGCGGTGGTCAAGGCGCCTTCCTCACCGCGGACTGGAGCACGACAGCGGTCAGCCACTATCACATCGAGGTCGGCACTGGTGGAGGCGGAGGGTGCTTGGGCGAGTCGGGCAGTGGTGGCGATCCGCTCGGTGGTCAGGGCAGTGATTGTAGTGGTGGCAGCTCCACGTATGGGGGCGGTGGCGGTCGCGTTCGTGGTTGTGGCAGCGCCGGCGATAGCGTCTACGGTGGCGGCGGCGGCGGAACGGGCAGCAGCGAGTGGGGTGGAGGCGGCGGTGGAGACCCCGGGGCCGGCTGCGACGGAACGAGTGAACACGGCGTCAAAGGTGGGTGCGGCGGTGGTAGTACCGGTGGGGGAGGCGGTGGAGGCGGTGGTTTCGGAATGCAGGCGACCGTGACTCTCGGCACCTCAGGCGACTCGGGTGAAACCGGCGGTCTCGGGGGAGGCGCGACCCCCCAGTCCGACGCTGGCGCGAGTGCTGCGCCGGGCAGCGGCGGCACGGGGTCCACGACCTGCGCATCCGCAGGTGGCGATGGCCTGGTGATCATCGCGGCGCTCTAGATGGGCTCTAGACGGGCGAGCACGATTGTCGGGTAGTCTTCAGCCCCGGTTTGGCAGCAGCGTTTCGCATCTAGCCGTCGATCGCGGTGTTCACCAACTGCAGTACGCGCAGTGCGAGGGCCTCGGCTGCGGTGAGCCCCGGCGACTCGATGCCGACCATCGCAATGAACCCCGGGGCTCCGCGGTCACGCATGTCGTCGACGACGAAGTCGCGAAAGGGCTGACTCGGGCCCTGGAGCTTTGGGCGAATGCCTGCGTAGGCTGGACGGAAGTCGTCGGGCGTGAGACCTGGATAGTAGCGACTCACGGCGCGGCAAAACAGATCTGCCTTCCGCGCATCGACGTCGTAGTGCAGTCGTTCGACGTATTCCGTGTCGGGCCCGGCGTACACCTCACCGGCCAGGTTCAACGTCAAGTGGACTCCCAATCCGGCGTCGGTCGGCATCGGATAAACGAGGTGCTCGAGCGCGCCGCGATTCGAGGAAACCGCGAAGTAGTCTCCTTTGCAGTAGTGGGTCTGCAAACCAGCCCGTCCGGTGTCGACGCCAGCGAGGGTACACAGCTCGGTAGCGTGCAGGCCGGCTGCGTTGACCACGGCCCTGGTGCGCACTCGGTACCCAGTGCCGTCCGCATCGACGAACGCGACGCTCCAACCCCCACCACGCGCATCGAGAGCAGTGACCGCACTTCGAAAGCAGAAGACCACGTCGTGATCGATGGCGAGTCGGCGGTGAGCGTCGACCAGCGCGTGCGCATCGACGATCCCGGATCGGGGCGACCACAAGGCGGCATAGGCCTTCACGCCTGGGGCGAGAGCGGTGATCTCGCGGCGCTCGAGCCATCGGACGGAAGCCACGCCGTTTTCGATGGCTCGGCCGTGGAGCGCCTCGAGTTTCGGTAGCTCCGAGGCATCGCTGGCGACCAGCAGCTTACCGATTGCTCGGTGTGGGATCCCGAGTTGCAGACAGCGTTGATACAGTCGCTCCCGGCCGTCGACACAACTGCTGGCTTTGAGGCTTCCCGGCGGGTAGTACAGACCGGCGTGAATGACGCCGCTGTTGCGACTGGAGGTTTCCATGCCCGCCTTCGCATTGCGCTCGAGCACGACGACGCTCAGTCCAGTTTCGGCAAGCTGACGTGCGCAACACACCCCGACGATACCGGCGCCCACGACGACACAATCGAAACTCAGTTCGGACAAGACTCGACCTCGCAGTTACGCGTCGATCCTAGAGCGGCAATCGTGTTGATTGCCGCGACAAATCAACAACCCAGAGCACCGAGCTGCGAGCAAGAGTGCCCGACCGCGGCACCGAGAAACGCCCTCACCCCCGCTGGGGCGATTTTTGGGGGCATTTCCGTGCACAGGCAAGCTGAGCGGTGCTGCTCTGGGGCCCCGGGTCAAGAGTAACTCGTGCATCGAGGGCGTTGATGCGCCCAGCCAGCAAGGCGCGAGGAGTCGAGCATACCGGAGAATCTGAGCGTCGAGCAACGCAGCTTGCGAGGATGCAGCGGCGCCCGAATGCCAAGATTGTCTTGACCCGGGGCCCAAGTGGGCGAGCACGATTGTATGGACGGCCGCGGCGATTCCTCTTGCCGTGGTTCGACGTGACGGCCGTGCTTGGGCGCGGAAGCGGACGAGCCACCCGGCGCGATTTGCTCAGTGGCTTGCGTTCAGGACCTGACGCAAGGCGCGGCGCAGGCCCGCTTTACGAAACGGTTTTGGGAGGAACGTGACGTTTGTCATCGCGTCGAAGTCCGCCAGTCGTTGTTCGTCGTAGCCGCTCATCAGGATGACTGGAACGTTGTCGCGCCGCTCCTTGAGCAACGGAAGGACGTCGAATCCGCCCATTTTCGGCATGGTCAGGTCCAAGAGAATGGCGCTGAATTCGTTCGGCCGACTGCGAAAGAACTCGAGGGCCTGTTGTCCGTCGCTCGCCTCGAGCACGTCGAATCCGAGCGAGTTGAGCAGCCGAGCCATCACGCGGCGCACGGTCGACTCATCATCGCACAGCAAGACAGTGCCCGAACCCGTCCAAGGCTGTTCATCGATCGGCTTCGGGTTGGTGGAGGGGGTGTGCCATGGGGCCAGCGGCACGACGACCACGAATTTCGTGCCAACCCCTGGTGTGCTGACGACGGAGATGCCGCCGCGGTGAGCACGGACGATTCCGAGTGTCGCTGCCAGTCCGAGCCCACGGCCGCTGAACTTGGTGGTGAAGAACGGCTCGAAGATCCGCGCCGCGGTTTCCGCCGACATACCCAGGCCGGTGTCCTCCACCTCGATGAATGCGTACCTTCCCGCTTCCAGGCTCGCTCCGTCTCTGAACGAACTCAGATCACTTTCGCTCAACGTTCTCGAGCCGGTGCGGATCGTGATGGTGCCCTCGTTGTCGCCGATGGCGTCTCCCGCGTTGAGTACCAGGTTCAAGATGACTTGGCGGATTTGAGCGTGGTCTGCCACGACGCACAACGGTTCGGGCGAATAGCGCGCGTCGACGGACAGCTTCTTGCTGAGTGACGGTGCGGCGAGTGGAAGGATCTCGCGAGCCAGGTCTGACAACTGTGCCGACTCTTTTTGGGGTTCGGCGCGCCCCGCGTACGTCAGCATCTGCTTGCAAAGCTCCGCGGCGCGATCCGCGGCCATCGTTGCGGTGGCCAGCTCACGTTTGGCGGCTTCGGCGTCGGTGTCGACATCGGCGACGGCCAGATCGATGCTGCTCACGATTGCGGTCAGCAGGTTGTTGAAGTCGTGGGCGATCCCGCCCGCCATCATGCCGAGGCTTTCGAGTTTCTGGGCGTGTTCTACCTGCGCCTGGAGCTGTGCGCGCTCGGTTTCCGCCTGGCGCCGCACCGTGATGTCGTGAAAAGTGCACGCGAATTGGCCAGGACCTGGTCGAAACGCGAGCACTTCAAACCACTTGTCGAATTCTTGCGAGTAGTTCTCGTAGCGGATGGGCTCGCCCGTCAGGGCTACTCTGCCGAACACCTCGATCCAGTGCTTTTCGGTACCGGGCAAGACATCGAGTACTCGCCGGCCCACGAGATCTCGCGCCGAGAGGCCGGTCATCTCCTCGAATGCGGGATTGATTGCTTTGAACCGATAGTCCACCGGACGACCATCGTCGTCCAGGATGATGTCGTGGAACGAGAAGCCATCCAACATGCCGTTGAACAGCATGCGGTATGCGTTCTCGCTCGCTTTGAGGGCCTGCCGTGTCGCGACGAACTCAGTCATGTCGTGGGCGACAGCCAGCACGGTGATCGTCTGGGGTTCGAGCACGGCGTTCCACATCAGCCAACGATAACTTCCGTCCTTGTGTCGGTAGCGGTTTTGGAAAGCCACGACGTTGGTGCCGGAGTACAGACTCTTCGCGACGCCGTCGGTGGATTCGCGATCGTCGGGGTGGACGAACTCGATGAAAGGGACTGCGGTGAGCTCCTCGATGCTCCAACCCAACGTCGTGGACCACGACGGACTGAGTTCTTTGAAGTACCCGTTCGTATCGGCCACGCACATGAGATCCAAGGCCACGTCGAACAACACGTGACGTGGCCTCGCGGCGCGCAGTTGTGCTTGGAGTTTCTCGATTCTTTTCAGCGCTCGTTCGAGTGCTTTGTGGTCCTCGTCCACGGCGACTCCCCGATTGGGATGTTAGCCAGGCGTCGGGCTACCGCAAGCGCGATGTGAACGGTAATCAGCAGGGTGTGGTGCGACAGTGCGTTCCGTATGAGTCACGTGCGCGTTCGACTCGTGCGGTGGGTTCGCGGAGCCCACATTGTCGTCGTACCTGGAACGACGTTCATCGCGCTGTGGGTCCGCGCGCCGAATTCCGATTGCGCGGCAACTCGAATCCCGAAGCTCGAGTTGGGCTCCAATGGGCGAGCACTGGCGAGCACGATTGTCGGGTGGTCTTTCAGGCCCCCGTCTGGCGAGGGTCCGACAAGCCGCCCCCGTTGCAGTCGCCGAACGCGCTCAACGCCACTCACAGGTCTTGGCCCGTCCGTGGCCCTGCCACAGTTGCTGCCAGTTGCCGCACACCCAGCGAAGGGCTTTCTCGTCTGGTTCGGCGGTCGACGCTCGAGGAGCCGACGGTACGCTCCGCGGTGAAGCGCGCCGATTCGCATTGCCCTCCAGGGCGCGCGAGACGCGCTCGGCGAGCCGGCGCTCGGCCGCATCGAGCACCAAGGCTCCGCTTGGGTTGGTGGGTGCTCCTGCGACCTCCCGGGCCGGATGTCGGGCGACCGGATCCCAAACCAGCATCGTTCCCGGATCTGCCTGATCCAACCGGTCCGGACCGAGGGTGGGTTCGGTGGCTGAGAACGCGAATGGCGTCAGGACGGTGGCAGTAGCGAAGCAGAAGGCGAGTGGACTGAATGACATGATGGATGCTCCCGTTGAAGACTCAGCCCGTTCGACCCGTCGCCGCATCAGTTGCCAACTTCGGGACCCGAATGGACACTTTGGTCGCGCGACCAGCGCTGAGCGGATGGGTGCATGGTCGCGGCGACTACGCGAGTGCGCGACAGCCTGCGCTCCGCGCCGGATATGAGCGAGCTCTTGGTGGCAGGCTGCGACACCCCATTCCGCTCGTCGGAGCGCAACCCTGCCCGGCCGTCTCACGCTCGCTACGGTGGGCGGTTGCGGGTTGCGCCGCCGGTACACCGCGAGTGCGTTCTGCCAGGTGATGGGTGAACGGTATGTCGAGGATGCCTCGCTGAGCTCTTGCGCGGGCACGCCTCCTGCGATCAGCCTGACACTCAACCGGACATGGACGTGGAGCTCGACGCAGCCGACGTTGTCCTACGGCTTCTGAATGTGCAGTGATCAACTCGGACCACGTGCAACGTTTCTGCCGTGACGTAGCGGCGGAGATCCTACTGCTCTCGCTGTAGTCTTCTTCTGCCGAAGAACGCTTGGTGACTCCCTGGGTACACTCGGAACGATGCGCGGCGAAAAACGATAGCTGCTCCAGGCGCACAAAGTCACGTGACAATTCTGTGCCTGCATTTTGGCCTGTTTGCGACTAACTCCGAACCTTACCCGCTGATTTGAGGAGTGTTGATGCGACGAAGCTCAGCTTGGCTGCTGGTCCCTTTCACCGTTCTTTCTTGCTCGGAGGCCGATGACGGTACCTCGGAGATAGCGCCTGCCGTGTCGAGCGGGCCCGGCGTGGGCGAGATGCCGTCAGGAACGGAGCCGGGTTTTCAAACACCTTCCCCCGTGGAAACGTCGCCGAACCCTAGTGTGGTGGGATCTCCCGGCGCGAGCGCAACCGGTCCGGGGACGCCTCCCGGAGTTGCTCCCGTTTCGCCCGGGGGAAGCCAGTCCTCTCCCCTTCCGAGCTCTGGGGTTGAACCCCAGACCCCGATCGCGCCCTCTGTTTCACCGACACAGCCGGTTGCGCCCGGCGAGCCAACCGTCCCTGCTGGAACGTCTTCTGCGCCGGGGCCGGACACGCCGGGACCGGGGACGACTGACCTGGACTCGCTCGAGCCGTTTTCGTTTTTCATTACGAGCCTCGCCGCCCTTCAAGCCCTCTCCGGGAGCCCGGACGGCTTTGGTGGTGACTTGCGCTACGGTGAGGCGGACGGTTTGAGTGGTGCCGACAAGATCTGTGCGGAGATCGCGGAACGCTCGATGGTGGGGTCGAGCGCCAAGGAATGGCGTGCGTTTCTCAGTACGTCGACCGTCGACGCCCGCGATCGCATCGGTAACGGTCCTTGGTACGACCGTCTCGGACGGGTCATCGCGCTCGACCTCGACGCGCTCATCAACCAACGCCCCGAAGGCATCGATCCCGAAATCGAGATGGATCTGCCCAACGAAGACGGCGTCCCCAATCATGCCCCTGATGGCGAACTCGTGGACAACCACGACATGCTCACCGGAAGCGGCGAAGACGGTCGTCTGTTCACTGAAGGTGGCGACGTTGCTGCAGCGACGTGCAACGATTGGACGAGTGCCGAACCGAGCGGCGCGCCGCGAGTTGGTCACCCATGGCCGACCGGCATGGGCCAGTTCGGAATGGGTGGCTTCGGCATGGGCTTCGGTGCTGGCGGCGCGCCAGGCGGTGGTTTCGACTTTGGCGGTTTCGGTGGCGGTTTTCCGACGGGCAGTATTGGCGACCTCTCCCATTGGATCTCCGCTTTGGACGAGGCGGGTTGCGCTCCGGGCGTCTTCATCGTCGAGGCTGGACCTCCCGGAGCCAACGGCACGAAGACCGTCGGTGATGGCGGCGGCTACGGCGGTTTCTATTGTTTCGCGCTCAACCCCTGAGCGCCAAACGAGGACAACCTCACACCTCGGCGCGTTGCCGTGCGCGGGTTGTGTGAACGAGATCGTCCACGCAATCGTCGTCGCTGCACGGCGAGCCCCTGCTGCAGAGCGGCTGTAAGGGCGTGTCGTCGCGTGCCGCTGCGCGCGTCGCAGGTCTGACGAGCCGAGCTCCGTCTCGGCGAGTGGCGTCGCGTCGATTCGAGGCGTTGCCGAAGTCTTCTCCGTGGGTCGCGTTTCGAGGTCAGCGGTTGTCTGCCCGTTATCGCTTTGTGCCGTTGGCCGTCCACGTCGGAGCACCCGTCGCGATAGCGGCGGACGACGGACGGATCCGCGCTGACTGACGAGAGACTGGCGTTACTGTCGATGCGGCTCGAGGAGTCTCTCACCACCGCCGACACGCTCCCTCGCCCGCCGACACCCAACGAGCTCCCGGGGGGACGTGCCAGTCGTGTCGATGTCCGGTTACTCCGAAGACGATCGACTCAGCGCCGAGATTGCCGGTGGCGTCGAGTTCGTGGCCAAGCCGTTCACTCCTAGCGACTTGGTGGCGACTCTGGGTCGGGCACTGAGTCGAGCGACGCTGGCGTGAGCTGGAATCGTGTTGCGCTGGGGCCTTCCAAAGAGCCGCATTTCGAGCCAAGCGCGTCCACAACCGGCTTCGCACGGGCCGAGGATTGGGGCTTGCACGAAGTTGCACGGGTAGAGCGTTGGTATTGCTGTGCACCGGGCGCTTCAGTGAACGTTTGACGTTGCCGTCACGATGGACGCGAGAAGTGAATGACATGCGCTTCCGTGCACCCATTGGCGGCGGTGGGTTTAAGCTGTACGTGCTCGCTCACTGTGAGCAAGTGCTTTCACGGAGACGTCACCGCCATGACAGAAGCCCGCTTGCGAAGAGCCTGCGAAACCCGCTCGCCCACGGCACTTACATCGCCTCATCGATTGTGGCTTGCTCGTGGTTTCGTGCTTGCCGTTCTGACCTGGGCTGCACAGGCAGGCGCATACTGTCGCCAGCGGACGTGCAAGGACGACCGCTCCAAGACGTGTCAGCGCGAAACGACGAACGAGTGCGTCACCGAGGGGCGTGAGTTGTCCTACGATACGCCGTGCTTGTCATTCGCGATCGCGGCGGGCAGTGGTGCCACCGTTGGTTTGAACGACATTCAGTTCGAAGCGATGGTGCTCGACGCCTTTCACAAGTGGGGAAGTGTCGATTGCGGCGCAGGACGCCCTGGATTTCTCGTCCAGAGCATGGGCGTCGTCGAGGCCTCATCACCTCTGTATTGCGAGATCGATCCGCGACAGAACGTGAGCGTCTTCTTCTTCATTTCGGACTGGCCCAAAGAGGACGAAGAGGCTTTGGGATTCACGACGGTCAAGTACCTCCCTGAGGCTGCCGTGATCGTCGATGCCGACGTCAAACTCAACGCCGACTACGTGCGTCGCAAGGTCGCCGCGGAGCGCGAAGAAGTGGTTCGTGCGGTCATCCTGCACGAAGTTGGGCACTATCTGGGCCTTGCCCACTCGAACGACGCCTACTCAGTCATGGCTGCGGAGTACGACCCCGCGCGGTTCGTGCTCCCCGACTTGACCACCGACGACGTCAACGGCATTTGCGCCGTCTTTCCCCCCTCCCACACTCCTGCGGTCTGCCCGAACCCGCCGCTGAACGATGCGGCGCTCAGTAGCGATGCGTGTCGTGCGGATGAGCTCAGTCGCGAGCCGGCTAGTTGCACGATCGCCGACGTTGCGCCGTCGGCGTGGCCGGCGCCCTCGACACCATCTTCACAGCGCTGGTGGCTCGCCGCGTGCGCTGGGCTGTTGCTCAGCGTCGCCAGGGTTGTTGGGCGTCGGACAACTCAGTAGTGGTGTCGTTGTCGTCACCCGACGGTGGTGGCTTGGAACCTTCACCTGCGATTGTCAGCAATGCACTTCGAAGCTCTTCTGCGTTGGAGAAGCGCTCTCGGGGATCCTTGCGAAGGCAACGCGCCAGCAACGCGAGCAGGCTTGGCGGCACGCTGACCCGATCGGGTACTGGCCTTGGAGGTTGGGTCAAGATCGCGGCGAACACATCTGCGCTGGTATTGCCGGTGAACGGAAGCTCGCCGGTAACCATTTGTTGCAGTACCACGCCCACCGACCAGAGGTCACTACGCCCATCCAGTAGCCCTTGCCCGACCTGTTCTGGAGACATGTACGGCGGTGACCCGGCGATGTGGTGCTGATGCGTGACGTCCGAGACGAGCTCGGAAGTGTCTTTGGTGAGTCCAAAGTCGAGCACCTTCACCAGCGACGAATCGCCGCCGGTCGCGCACAGAAAGATGTTGCCCGGGCTGACGTCGCGATGAACCAAGCCCAAAGCATGGGCTTCGGCGAGCGCGGTGCACACTTGCGCCATCAACCCTGCCGCTTCGCGGGGAACGATCACGCCGCGGTTCAATCGTGACGAGACAGTTTCGCCGTGCAGGCGCTCCATCGCGACGAATGGGGTACCCTCGTGCGTTGCGCCCAGTTCGAGGACGCGCACCGCGTGCACACTGCGTAACATCAGAGCAGCGCGGGCCTCGCGCACCAAACGCCGCACGGACCGTTCCGCATCACGGCTCGTGAGGTCTTTGACGAACTTCAGCGCTACAGGTGCACCATCGTGCAACCGTGTGGCGGCAAAGACCACGCCCATGCCCCCTTGACCCAAAACACCGTCGAGGCCGTAACGACCTGCAATGATGTCCCCAACGTTCTGGGGGAGGTCCTCGTTGCCCATGCAATGGCGTACCATACCTACGAAGAGTTTCCTGCGACAGATTGCATTGGAGCGAGTTCGCTTGGGACGCCCACAGGGCGTCGAAAGACGGTGCAATGGAATGGTGACGCAAGATTCCACCCAAGTCGTGGCGCGCGCGCCCTGGGCGCGAGCGCAGCAGAGGTTACGCCCACCAGAACCCCACTTGGTAATTGCCTGGTACCCGCACGAACCAGCACGCGTCGGTCAAAGCGCATTGGTTGCGTCACCGTGCAGTCTGGGTCGCGGCGCGGGTGCCGGCGATGTACGACGTCTGGAGTTCATGGAACAGCGCCCAGGTGTGCCACACCCAACGGGTTCACTGCAAGCTCCGAACATCTCGCGTAATCAGCTCGAGATCACACCGACTAGAGACGGGGTTCGGGTTAACAATGTTGGGCGGTGTGTGCTCCGCTACAACGGCACGCCGATTCAGAGTGTAGAAGCGCAACTCGGAGATACGTTGACCCTCGAAGACACGTTGGTGCTGCTCGTCGACCGGCGCCGCGCGTTGTGGCCGGAGCTATCGGATCCGCGATTTGAGTTTCCGTTCGGTGAGGCAGATTCCTGCGGCATCATCGGCGAAAGCGAAGGCATCTGGGAGCTGCGTCAACGACTCGTCCAGGCAGCCCAAGGCACGGCACACGTCCTCATTCACGGCCCATCAGGGGCCGGCAAAGAGCTGGCAGGCAGGGCGATCCACAAGCTATCCGAGCGCAATCGTGGCCCACTCGTTGCGCGCAATGCCGCGACGTTTCCGCACACGCTCATCGACGCGGAGCTCTTTGGCTGTGAAAAGAACTACCCCAACGTCGGTTCGCCGGCCCGAGCGGGTCTGATCGCCGAGGCGAATGGAGGCACGCTGCTGTTGGACGAGATGGGTGAGCTACCCGAAGCACAGCAGACGCACCTACTGCGTGTATTGGATTCGGGAGGAGAATATCAGACTCTCGGCGATCCGCGTCCGCGACGCTCCGATCTGAGGGTCGTTGGGATGACCAATCGTCCCTTGGACGAACTGCGGCCGGACTTCTTGGCGCGTTTTGCCGTTCGCATCGAGGTGCCGGAGTTGTCCGAGCGCCTGAGCGACGTGCCCCTGCTGATGCGCGGGCTGTGGCAGCGTATCGTCAATCAGCAGCCGGCCTTGCGTGAGCGCTTCCTCCCGACGGATTCGGATGGATTCGAGCCGCTCACCGAACCTCGCTTGACCGAGCTTTTGCTGCGCCACGTCTACGTTCACAACACGCGCGAACTGGAACGGTTGCTTCGGATCGCATCCAGTTCGAGTGAAGGCCGCTTCGTCGCGGTGAGCCCGGAGCTGGAAGCCCAGCTGCGCTTCGAGATCCCCAACGCCCAAGTCTCCGATATCGAACTCGACAAGGATACCATCGAAAGCGCTCTGAAGGCCGCGGGCGGAAGCCCGACGCGCGCAGCGGTGGCGCTGGGGCTGCGCAATCGTCACGTGTTGTACCGTCTGATGAAAAAGCACGGGTTGTGAGTTCGTGCGGAGTTACCTTCTCACGTCAACCGCGCCGCGCACAGTTTGCAGAACTGTGCGTCCGGGTCGTGGTCGTCTGACGTACAGTTGGGGCAGTGATGACGGTTGGGCTTTGCGGCTTGGGTGCGCGCTGCGCTGATCTCCGCTGAGACGATCCCGGTTGGCACGGCGATGATGCCGTAGCCGAGCAGCATCACGACCGAGGCGACGAACTTGCCCGCTGGGGTGGTGGGCACGATGTCACCGTAGCCAACCGTCGTCATGGTGACGATCGCCCAATACATCGCCTTGGGCATGCTGGAGAAACTGCCGCGGTCGCCTTCGACGAGATACATCACTGCGCCCAAGATCACGATCATCGTCACGACTGCACCCATGAACACGGTGATTTTCCTGAAGCTCCTGCGCAAAGCGATCCCCAGTGTGTGCGCTTCATGAACGAACTGCGCCAACTTCAGGATGCGGAAGACGCGCAGGAGCCTCAGCGATCTCACTACCGTCAGCACCTGCGTTCCGGTGAAGAACAGGCTCAGGTACGTAGGGACGATCGAAATCAAGTCGACGACGCCGAAGAAGCTTCTCGCGTAGCGCAGCGGGTGCGGGCTGGTTGCGACGCGCAACCCGTACTCGACGGTAAACAGAGCCGTCATGAACCACTCGGCAACGCGCAACGCGCGGCCGTGTTCTGCGGCAATTTCCGGAACACTCTCGAGCATCAAGGTCAGCACGCTGATGCAAATCGCGATCAGCAATCCGACGTCGAAAGCCTTGCCCGCGGGCGTATCGGCTTCGAAGATGATCACGTACAGACGATGTTTCAGAGTCTCCGTGCGATCCAAGGGGGGCTCCCTTCGTTCGATGACGCGTCCAAGGGTCGTACCATGGACCGGCGCCGATTTGACCCGTCCGTCAAAGCCCCGACCATTCGGCGATTCGGTGGGCAACGTCAGCGACGTCGATGAGGCGCGTTTTCGCCGGTGCTCGCTGCCCCGATGCCGGTGGAGACCGGGTGGAACGGCCGCGCCATTGCGGACTCGTCAGTGTGCGAGCACGACGGAATCGACGTAGAGTTCGGCGCTTTCGACCAGGGTCGAGTCCGCGAACGTCGCCACTTCCAAGCCGACCTCGCGAACGTCGCGGGGGTCGAAGTTGTCCGGCTGCAGCATCGGATTGGCGGGATCCAGCGCCACGCCCAGCCACTCGCTTGCAGGTGCGAGTTCGACCCACGGTCCCGAGGCGTAGTCGAGACTCGGCCCTGACTTGGCGAATAGCTTGATCGCGCCAGGTCTGCCAGTCCTTGCCAGGCCTGACTCCAAGCGGACACGGGCGATGATCAGGTACCCGGACACATCGATGGGTGATTTCAGTCGAAGGCTCCCTTCGAGCTTCTGCCCGGGCGCATCGAACCCCGCGGTGATGAGCATGCTGCCCGGCTTCGGGTAGCCGTCATCATTCGAATGTCGGACGGTGCTCGTCATCAGCAGAGAGTCGGGCGCGGCCATTCGAAGGCGCCAGGCTTCCGTGCTCTGGTCGAACGCGGAGATGGTGATGGTATTGCCTTCGATCGGCGTGCAGAGCGTCGAGCAACTCGGGTCGGATGGCCCTTCGGGTTCGCAGGCCTCGCCTTGGTCGATTCGTTGATTGCCACAATCGATGTTTTGACAATCCGTGCTGCACCAACCGGGCGTCGGTGGATCGCACTCTTCTCCCTCGTCGACGCGATTGTTGCCACATTCGATGCTGTGGCAGGTTTCGTCGCAAGAGCCCACTGTGGGAGGGTCGCACTCTTCGCTCTCGTCGACGCGGTCGTTGCCGCAGACGATGTCCTTGCAGTCGCCGCTGCAAACGCCCCATTCGGGTGGGTCGCATTCTTCGGAACCCTTTTCCACCGCGTCGCCACAGCCAATTGGGCGGCAAGTGTCGTCGCACACTCCGGACAACGGAGGATCGCAGCCTTCGCCGTCTTCGACGCGCCGGTTGCCGCACTGGATCTCGCGGCACTTGCTGTCGCAGCGCCCCGCCGCTGGTGGGTCGCATTCCTCGTCGCCATCAACGCGCTGATTGCCGCACTTGGGGATCAGACAATGCTCGTCACAGCTGCCGGCGAGCGGCGGATCGCACTCTTCGCCGTCTTCCAGTCGACCATTGCCGCAGCCCAGGGCGAGGCAATGCTCTGAGCAAGCGGCGGTCGAAGGGGGTTCACACTCTTCGCCGGGGTCGAGGCGATTGTTGCCGCATTTGGCGAGCAGGCATTCGTAGGTACAAGCGAGTTGTCCGTCGCACTCTTCGCGGGCGTCGGTGCGACCGTTTCCGCATGCGGGTAGGGCGCCTCCCGGGCCGCCGTCGGGGTCTTCTCCAGCGACGATGGGCAACTCGTTCTCGGAGTTCTCACCCCCGGGGAAGACGATTCCAGGGTCGGGGTTCGTCGTGCCCGGTCCGCCGTCGCCCAACGACACCATACGGCCGTCGAGGTCGAGATCGTCGAAACCCTCGACTTCTTCCAGTGGAACGCAAGTACCGGAGTTCGGCGACGTCGTGTATCCCGCGGGGCAGTCGCACGCGCCGTACCTGCAGGCGAGGCCCAGCGCACTACAGTCGTCCTCGCAGCACTGTAGGCCACCGGATTGGTCCGGTTCGCAGTATCCACTCGCGCAATCACTGCTGAAGTCGCACGCTGCTCCCAGTTCACTCAGTGAGGTCGGACAGCCCTCGCCCACACACGTTGGCCGGCAATACGCGCCGTCGCAGCGGGAGTTTTTCGTGCACTCAACGTTGCAGCACACGCGCAGGTTCGGGTTGTTCTTAGGGGCATCAGCCGCCAGTTCGCAGTGGCTGCTGAAACAGTCGGCGGACTGGCGACAAACTTCCCCCACCTTGAGCCGCAGTTTTTTTGGCTCAGGTGTACATGCGATCAGCACCGCGGCTGCGCACGCCAACGCGCTTCGAATTGAGGTTCTCATGGGTGGCGAATTGCAGCGTTCTCCCGTTGCTGCATGAGGATACCCAGGAGGTTGGGCTCGTATTGCATGCGGTTGCGGAGAAGCGTTGGGCGTCTCGTCGGCTCTCGTTCAATGCAACGACATACAATACGACCCCGACGTGTGAGCTCACGATCGGTTGAGCCGCGCTGCGTGCGGTCGGCCTGCGAGGTGCGGGTCCGCAAGACGGTGACTCCATGGCCGAATCCACGACCTCTCAAACGATCGATGATCGATACATCGTGCAGGGTGTGCTGGGTCGCGGTGCGATGGGTTGCGTGGTGCAGGCCTTCGATCAGTTGCTTGGCCGCCGCGTCGCGTTGAAACTGATGAAGCGCGGTCCGCCCGAAGCATTGGCTCGTTTCGCGCGCGAGGCCCGCGCCGTTGCACGACTGCAGAGCGAACACGTCGCGCGGGTACTGGATGCGCGGGTGAGCGATCAGGGCCAGCCGTACATTGCGATGGAGTACCTGGTGGGTCACACGTTGGCGACGCTGCTCGAGCGTCAGGGTGCGTTCAGCCCGAGCGTGGCGTGCGAGTACCTCGTGCAGGCGTGCGATGCACTGCGCGAAGCGCACTCGTTGAGCATCATTCACCGCGATATCAAGCCGTCCAATCTGTTCCTCGCGGAACGTCGCAACGGGTCGCGGCTAATCAAAGTGCTCGACTTCGGGATCTCCAAGGGCCTGGGTGCGGGCGAAACAGCTGCTCCGTTGACGTTGGCCTCGACGATCATCGGGACGCCGAAGTACATCTCACCTGAGCGCTTGCAGGGCTTGCGGGCGATTGACGCCCGCAGCGACGTCTGGTCACTCGGAGCAGTGCTCTACGAGCTGCTCGCTGGTGAGCCCGCGTTCCCCGGCGAGGGCACGGCCGCGGTCATCGCCAAGATCGTCTCCGGCGAAGTTCCTCAGCTCAGGGGGAAACGTCCGGATGTTCCCCGTACCTTGTCCGCAATCGTATCCAAGTGCCTCGAGCCCGAACCCGATCGCCGTTACCCGCACGCGGGTGAGCTCGGGCAGGCGCTCCGCACGTTTCTGGCCGAGCAACAACCGACCCGCACGCGCACGTTCGAAACACCCACCATCCCGAGTGCGGTGCGTCAGACGTCCAGTCAAGACCCGACGGACAAGGTCAACGTCGTTCGAGCCACGCCCCGCGCTCAGGTCTCCTCAGGCAAGCGTTCGAGCGGCGCTGGCGTGTTCGGCTTGCTGGTGATACTTGCTGGCGCGCTGGTGGTCTTTTCGGCGCCGCGTTGGTTGCCGTTGATTCAGCTCACGGAGCTCCTGCCGCGGTTGGGTTTGACCACGGAAGATCCCGTTGCGTCGGTCGAGCCTCCGGCTCGAGACGAGGTGCCGCGTGAAGTCAACGCCAGCGCCGGTATGCTGACCGTCCCGTCTGCGTCGGTCGAGACTGCGCACCCGGAGCCGGTGAACGCCGTGGAGGTGGACGCGCTGCCGACGTTGGAGGAAACGCTGGCCACGGGCCGCACAGGAGCCAAGCGGACTCAATCAAGCGACTCCACGACGCATCCAAGCGTCGGTAGCGGCCACGGGGCGCCATCATCGAAGCGCCAAGCCACCCGCGCGCCCCTGGAACGCTCCACCAAACGCCGTCGACGATCCAGTGACCAAACGCCAATCTTGCATGTTCACCTCGAAGAGGAAGAGCCCGTTCGTCGGGGGGTCGAGGTCGAAGCAGAGCCGCCGGCGCGTCGGGCGCCGGATGATGGTGACGTTGGGCGGTCGTCCTCGGATCGGCGTCGGGACGTTCCACCACCGCGTACTCCCAGCGGCGGCGGCATGGAGTTGTTCGATGACATCAAGTGAGGAGCGTCGCCATGAGCAATGGACCAAGCAGTTTGCGTGGACTCGTAAGTCGCGCTCCGGGTAGGGCAAACGGGGGCCCGAAAAGCTGCCCGACAATCGCGCTCGCCCATTTGGCTGGTGTGCTCAGCCTGAGCTCGCTCGCGACTACATCGTTCGCGGTCACGTCGCTGGTATCGACGACGGCATCTGCAACGCCGAACCAGAGCGCAGCGGCCAGAGCGTTGTTCAATCGGGCCCGTGGTTTGCTGGCCAAGGGTGAATATGCACGCGCTTGCCCGTTGTTGGAAGATTCTCTGCAGTTGGAGCGTGGCATCGGCACGCAATTCAACCTCGCGCATTGCTGGGAGCACATTGGCAAGCTCGCGAGTGCATGGGCGCTGTTTGCCGAAGTGGCGTCGAGCGCCAAGGCCCAGAATCAACCAGAGCGCGAGGCCGTTGCACGGGCCCGGGCCGATGCGCTCGAACCGCGGCTGTCCTACATCGTTCTGGAGGTGAACGATCGTGTTCCCGGCATGACCATAGATCTGGACGGCATGCCGGTCGCCTCCGCAAGCTGGGGGGTACCTTTTCCTGTCGATATTGGCCAGTACGACCTCGTAGTCAACGCGCCAGGCGCCGAAACCTACCGCTCGCGAGTGTCGGTTTGGGTGGAGGGCAAGACGGTGCGCGTCGCGGTACCGGGGCTCGGTTCACCAGTGTCGGACGAGGACGCGACGGGCTCCAGCCTCGAAGCGACCGCACGGCTGTCCGAGCCAGATGGTGAATCGCGCAGCGAGACGCCGACCTGGGCCTATTGGGTTGCCGGAGGCGCCGGTGTCATCGGGGTGGCCGGGGTCGTGCTGGGCGTCACCGCGAGCATACGCACGTCGGATGCTGAAGCGTACGGCGACCAGGTCTGTAGGAAGCGCGATTCGGAAGGCTGCACTGTGGAGCAACTTCGTGCCTACGACCACTACTACGACCAGCAGAAGCAATGGAATCAGCGGGCGCAGCTCAGCTACGGCGTCGCGGCTGCTGGGATCCTATCGGGGTTGACCGTGCTTTGGCTCGCCGGCGAATCTCCGTCGGAGGAACGCGGTCCCGAACTGAGCTTCGATTGGCTTCCAGGTGGGGGAAGTGCGCGGTTGTCCGGGTCGTTTTGAACGACGCGACCTCGGCGATGGACTCACCGCGGGGTGAAACACACCGCGGCCAAGAGCAAGTCGTGAGTCTGGGAGCAGCGACTACTGCAACCAGCTAAGTTTGTCCGTGCAACTCTTGCGTATTGCACGAGAAGGGCGCCGCCAGGTGCGCGGATCGCTGAGCGCGAAGTAGCGGGTTTAACAAATTAGAAGCGGCTTAGCGTTAACATGGTGAAGCGCCGGGATCCACGGCGTTCCGATTGCGGCTCGTGGAGCGCTCCCGTATGGACATGCGGCGGACCGAATCCAACGCGATACGATCGCCGAACAACGGGAGTCGAATATGTTACTACGCAAACACACCCTAGCTGTTTCTTTGCTGTTCACGGCTTGCGGTTCATATGACTCGGTCGAGCTCGAGGCTGTCGGGACTCACCAAGAGGCACTTACTGTTTTTGCTACCAATGACGGCGCTCCGATCGTGTCCGTCGACGGAACGTACAAGGATATCACTACGTCGGACACGCAATACTACGTCTTGACGTCGTCTGGCGTGAAGCGAGTGAATCATGCGGCGGGGAGCACGATTCCAACGGCCTCGCTGTTCAAGACGATTCAGCTCGACCGCATCGACTACGTCAACTCGACTTGGGGTCTGGTCGGCGCGCGCAGCAAGAATGGCAGTACCCCAGCGCAGCTCGTCGTCAAGGTGGACAAGTCGACGATACGCACCGTGAACTTGCCGTCGGGGGTCACCACGGTCCTCGACTTGGAGGCACGTCACAACACCTGGTACTTGCTCGACCTGTTCGTGATGGTGAAGGACCCCAACAGTTTCGACTTCCTGGTCAAGAGCTTTCGCTACAACTGGCTCAACAACACAATCTCGTTTCAGGGCCAGATCGCGCAGGACTCCTACACCAGAGCGTTCACGATGCGGTCGGGAACCGACCACATCGTTGCGAGCCGGACCAACATCGACTACGGGTACCCCGAGTTCAGAAAAGCCAATCGCAGCGGGGCGATTGGGAACGTCGACGAGAACCCGAGTCTCGTGATCGACAGCTACGGAAACCCCGCATCGGGATTGACCGACAACATCATATCGCACGGGTACTTCCACCCGACCGGTGTTCGAGCGCTTCGGGCCGATCGGGTCGACTATGGCAAGTACAACGGCACGAACAACTACCAATACGTCACGATGAACTACGAGTGGACTACCAACACGTACGACATCGTCACGTTGAGCGACAGCTTCGTAAACTTCGTCAAGACTCCGCGCGACGGATCGTTCAACTATTGGAACGGCAACAGTGAAACGCTCGGTAGCAACAACTGCTACAACTACGCAGGTAATCGCAAGACGAACAACTTCGCTCAGCCCGGCTACGGCGCTGGCCAGACCATGACTTCGTTCAGCCCCGCGCAGGTCCGAGCGAAGGCTCAAGCTGACGGTCTGGAGTACGTCGGCAATCAAGCGACGGGCTGGCCCTCGGTGCCGGAGGGTAAGACTCTGGTCGCGGCGATCTCCGGATTGGCGCCCAGCTACACGCGCGACTATCATTGGTTCCGTCGCAACGTGGCTGCCAATGGGGCCATCACCTGGACGCACAAGCCCGGTGGTTGCAACGCCACCAATCGCAAGTACCCGTTCACGCAGTCCTCAGCGGTGGTCACGGACCCCCGCGACCCGACGGCGTGGGACCCGAGCATGTACGATACGTTCGTCGGGTTCTTCTTGGTCGATTCCAACTACGACGACGGCTACGGAATTGAAAACATCAACGGCTGGTCCTACAAGCGCACGAGTAGCGGCTGCGGCATCTACTACCCTGCGACGGCCACTGCGATGGGCGCAGCACGCGCGGCGACCGAGCCGACGTCCCCGTACCTCGTCGTGTCGGTGGGTCTGTACTCCGGCAGAGAGAACCCCGACATCGCGGTCGACGACCCCGCAACCATCGACGCGATCCGCTCCGTGTACGAGCAAACCGAACAGCAAGGTGGTACGCCCGATGGTGTCAGTCCGGGATACATGGGGTTGTTCATCACCAACCCCTGTGACGTGGAAGGACTCCCGCCTTACTTCCGCCTGTTCACACCCCCCGCTCCCGCCGGCCCTGCGGCACGCGGCGCGCAGACCGCATTGCGGCAGGCCTCAGCCAACTTGGAGACCAGCCTCCTCGACATAGCCGCTCAGCGGCAGGCGATCGATTCCAGCGTCAGAAGTTCGATCCGCGCGAGCGTCGGCAAGTAGTTGGCTGTCCGGCGCTGGGCGGCGGCCTCGTTTCACGACGCGTCGCTCAGCGCCACGGTGCACGACGCCCGCGCTTCGGGTGGGCGCGCACGGCCCGAGCTGCGAGCTTTCGCGCCTGCCCCGTCCGAGCCACGCTCGTGTCCCAATGTTAGGGGGGTGAAGCGCGGCTGGGGCCGGTCCTGGGGAGGCGCCTGGACTTTCGCGAGCGAGACGGCGACAATCGCGGCGTGCTTGACCGTGTGGGCCGACTCGGCATCCAAGGTAGTGTGAGTTTCTTTGTAATTTCGCGACTGCAGCGGGCTTTTCGCCAGCGCGTGGCGGGGGCCGGGTTTGCGCTGGCGTGTGTGTCAGCCGCGGCCGGGCTGTCGACGGTGGGGTGGAGTGTGCCGGCCGAGGCGCAGGAACTCGCCGCCGCCGAGGCGTTGTTCAACGAAGGGCGACGCTTGATGGATGCGGGGGAGGTCGAACGCGCGTGCAAGAAGTTCGAAGAGAGCCAACGGCTCGACGCGTCGGCGGGTACGGCACTGAATCTCGCCAGTTGCTATGAGAAGCGCGGGCGCACGGCTAGCGCGTGGGCGCAGTATTCGGTGGCGAGCCGTATCGCGCAGGCTCAGGGCCGCGAGATGATCCTGCAGGAGGCTGACAAGAAGAAGGCCGAACTGGAACCCCGGCTCAGCTGGATCGCGCTCGAGCTGATGGATCCCGTCGAAGGACTCGCGGTGTTCATTGGAGGCACTCAGCTCGAAGCCGCTGCCTCCGGGTCGCCAATCCCGGTCGACCCGGGCAATCAGCGTGTGGAGGTGCGCGCCCCCGGCTACGACGAGTACAGCGTCGAAATCGTAGTCAACGAGGGCGAAGCGACGCAGACCGTCGTAATCCCAGCGCTGGTTGCCGTGGAAGTCGCGCCCGCTCCGACGACGAGTGGGACGCCAGTCGGTAGTGAGGCACCCAAAGACCCGCTCGGCGAGCCACTTCAGAGGGACAAAGACCACACCTGGGCCTATGTCGTCGGCGGCGCTGGAATCGTCGCGTTCGGTGCGAGCGTGGGCATGGGGTTTGCCGCCAAGTCGAAAAACGATGAGGCAAAAGACCTGTGTTCTGGGGGGACGAACGAATGTCCCCCTGCTGCCCTCGACCGTCGCGACGAGGCCTACAGGCTGGCCAACGTCGCGACGGTGGTGGGTTCCATCGGCATTGCGGCCATGGTCACCGGTGTCGTGCTCTACATTTTGGAAGAGTCGGACGACGAGGCGGCGAGTGACGATCGGCTGCGTTTTGCCGCCAACGTAGATGCAACGAGCGCTGGCCTGTTCATCTCGGGGGGCTTCTGATGCGTCGATTGCGCTGCAATACCCGACAGACCGCCTTGGTGGCGTCGAGCGCCGTCTGGCTCCTCAGTGGTTGTGCCACGATCTTCGGCCTGGATGAATTCACCGAAGGTCACGAGCCGGGGCTGGATGCCAGCACGGTGGGCGATGCGGCGGTGACCAGTGACGACACTGACACCGACGACGGCACCCCGATGCCGAGCGAGGGCGGCGTGACTGACGACGCGCCGGGCCCGTCCCCGACCTCGACCATCGACGCCGCTCCGACGGCAATCATCGACGCGGGTAGCACGCCCGTCGATATCGACGACGGTCAGCCCGTCGACGGTCCGTTCGAGGCCGGCATCGACGCTGGGTCGACGATCGTCCCACCGGTGGACGTCGATTCGGGAACCGGCGCGTCCATCGACGGGGGCGAACAGCCCGACGGTTCGACGGGTAGCGCTTGTTCGATCACTTGTGCCGACGCGACGCCGTATTGTCTGCAAGGTCAGTGCGTCGAGTGTGAACCCGGCGCTACTGACTGTGCGGGGGACGTGCCGCGACAGTGCAACCTCGCGGGTCAGTGGGAGTCGCAATCCGAATGTGTCGCGTCGCGCTGCATCGATGGTGAGTGTGTGGAACCCAGCTGCCACGGTCTGACCCAAAATTGCGGACCTGACGGCGATGAAGACTGCTGCACGTCACAGTCCATCACGGGGGGGGAGTTCAACCGCAACGAGGATCCGACTCACCGCGTCGGCATGAGCGACTTCGAGCTCGATCGTTTCGAGGTCAGCGTCGGTCGCTTTCGGAAGTTTCTCGAAGCGCTGCCGGCGGCCGCGCCACAAGCCGGCGACGGCGGGTACCCGCGTGTTCCCGGATCTGGGTGGCAGGCGGATTGGACGATCGGCGAGCCCGACACGATTGCCCTCGCGCTCGCGTGTGGGGGGCTACCCACGTGGACGGACGAACCCGGCCCCAACGAGAACCTGCCCATCAACTGTGTCAACTGGTACGAGGCCTTTGCGTTCTGTGCCTGGGATGGCGGTTACCTGATGACCGAAGCCCAGTGGAACTACGTCGCTGCGGGTGGGGACGAGCAGCGGTTCTATCCGTGGTCCGAGCCGCCGACATCGACGTTCTTCACGGACGCCTACATGTCCTATTATTGCAACGCGCCTGCGAGCTTGGACTGCTTCAACGACGTGGGCACGAAGCCGCTCGGCGACGGCGTGTTTGGACATGCCGACCTCGCGGGCAACGTCGAGGAGTGGCTGATGGACGATGACGACCCGAATCGCCTCGATTGCGCCTCGGGGGTGAACTGCCTCACCAGCTCCGATTCAGGGCGCAAGCTGCTGCGCGGTGGATCGCTGGCAACTGCTGCGGAATGGCAGGCGCGTGTCACCGCTTCGCCCAATGCCTACTCACCGACGACTCGCACCGAGGTCAGTGGTTTCCGCTGCGCTCGTCCCACGGCAGATGACGCCGCGATTGCCGCGGCACAAGCGGAGTGCACGCCCTCGGAGCTCGCTTGCGACGGCGACGTTCGGTCGCAATGCGACGTGAGTGGTCACTGGGTACCGCTCGAGTCCTGCGCCTACGGCTGCGAACTCGGCATTTGCCTCGACTGCCAAGGGGCGCAGGTCGGTTGCGACGCCAACGTCCCGCTGACGTGCAATGCCGGGCATTGGGAACCGCAAACGGCGTGCTCCGGGTCAACGCCGGTCTGCGACGGCGGTGTGTGCGTAGCGACGTGCGTGTCACGCAACGATTGCGGCGCGGCCGGCAACGAGAACTGTTGCCAGAGCTTGCCCGTTCCTGCTGGCACGTTCGACCGACTCGACGACGACCTGGCGCCAGCGACGGTTTCTGCGTTCAAGCTCGACAAGTTCGAAGTGACGGTCGGTCGCTTTCGCGAGTTCGTCGACGCTTACCCGGCGAGTCGCCCCGGCGCCGGTGACGGCGCGCATCCGAATGTCGCCGGCACGGGTTGGGACGCTGCCTGGGATGCCGAGCTGCCCGACAGCCGCCAGGCACTGATCGACGCAGTGACCGCAACGGGCACCGGTGACTGCAATACTCCCAAGGTGATCACGTTCACCGCTGAGCCCGGGGCGAACGAGACGCGCGCGATGAATTGCGTCAACTGGTACGAAGCGTTTGCTTTTTGCGCGTGGTCGGGTGGGCGTTTGCCGACCCTTGCCGAGCACAGCTATGCGAGTGTGGGTGGCGGTCAGCAGCGTATCTATCCGTGGTCGGACCCGGCCGACGACAAGACCATCGACGCCACCTACGCCACCTACGGGAACAACGCGTGTTTGGACTACTCGACCGACTACGCGCCCTGCATCTCGCCGGTGGGTAGCAAACCTCTGGGTGCGGGTTTTTGGGGGCACATGGATCTGGCGGGCAACGTCGGCGAGTTCGTGATGGATACGAACCTC
The DNA here is from genome assembly GCA_003235365.1 of Deltaproteobacteria bacterium. Lineage (GTDB taxonomy): Bacteria > Myxococcota_A > Polyangia > Polyangiales > Polyangiaceae > SZUA-265. Next base: position 16,931 of record QJWJ01000533.1, on the reverse strand, counting down.
AGCACCTTGGCAGTGCCTTGCAACAACTGCGTCGGCAGTGACTCGAACCTCACCAGCAAAGTGCTGATGGGTGGTGCCTACAGCTTGGGGAGCACCGAGCTGCAAAACGATCGCGTGCGTTCCGGGTTGTCACGCACCAAGCTTGGTGGCATTCGCTGCGTCTACCCATGACTCGAAGTTTTCGGTGAGCGGTCTGTTCCCATGCCTTTTCTAATCCCTGGTCAACTGTTCGCCGAGCGTTATCGCGTCGAGCGGTTCATTGCCGAGGGAGGGATGGGCGCCGTGTTCGCCGGTGTGCACGAGGCGACGGAGATGCCCGTCGCGATCAAGGTGTTGCGACCAAGCGTCCTGTCGATGCCCGGTTCCAATCGTCAGTTCGAACTGGAGGCCAAGGTCGCTGCACGGGTGCGGAGCGAGCACATCGTCAAAGTGCTCGATGCGGGAACCGACGCTGAGTCCGGGTTGCCGTATCTGGTGATGGAGTTGCTCGAGGGTAAGTCGCTCGAACACATGGTGGCCGAGTGCGGGCCGCTCCCAGCCGACTTGGTCGTGCGCTATCTCGAACAGGTCGCCAACGGGCTCGACGGCGCCCACGGCTACACCGACGCAGACGGGTCGCTGCGGCCCATCGTGCACCGAGACTTGAAGCCGGAGAACCTATTCGTAGTCAATCCCGACTCCAGCTCGCCGGTCGTGAAGATCCTCGATTTCGGGATCGCCAAAGTGCTGAGTGACACCGCTGGCGTCAGTCAGGACTTGCGCGGAACACCGCTTTACATGGCGTGTGAACAGGCGTGCGGGCAGGTCGTCACTCCGCAAACCGACGTTTGGGCATTCGGTCTCATCGCGTTCTACTTGCTCACAGGTAAGAACTACTGGAAGAGCCCGTCGTTGCCCGGCGGCACTCTGGCGTCGTTGATCTCCGAGATCACGACGTTGCCGACGACCCCCGCATCTCACCGCGCTCGTGAACTGGGCAGCGAGGTGCCACTGCCGCCCGCCTTCGACGAGTGGTTGGAGCGCTGCATCAACCGGCAACCGCAGTCTCGGTTTGCGTCCGCGGGAGAGGCCGTGCGCGAGTTGGCGCTCGCGCTGTCCCTGTTGCCGTACGCACGCACGATTGATTCGCGACCGTCGCCTGCGGCGGCGCCAGAGGTACCGAGCACGCTCAAGTCTGCTCAAGGTATCGTCGACGCGCGTCTCGGAGGAAGCACGACGGGACAGCTATCCGTGTCGAGCACGCAGTCGCCCTCCCGGTCGTTGAGCAAGGGCAGGGCGCCGTTGCTGTTGGGAGCCGTCGCGGTTGCCGCAGCGGCGGTGGGTGCGTACCTGTTTGTCGGTAGCGAGCCGCCGGCAGATGCGGGTCCTGCGGCGACCGGCGTCGAGCCCGGCGTTTCGAGCGACGCTCTAGCGGCGCAGCCCCTCGACGGCGAACCCGTCTTCCGCGAACCGACTGAAGCCTCGACGGCGAACGGCGCATCGCCGCCCATCGGCACGGAAGCGCCGCTCGAACCGAGCGTCAGCGCCGTGCTCTCCGCAACTGCCGAGCCGAGCGCGCTGTCGAAACCGCCGACGAAGTTTCCGCCAAAGGGCAAACGCCCTGTCGCTCCCGCACCCCAGCCCAAAGCGCCGGAGCCGCCCCCGCCTCCGTCCGAGCCACCGAAACCCGACGATCCCTACGGCCGGCGCTGAACTCGACCAGGCCATTCCCACATCGTGCCATGTGTCGCGTGCGGACCCACCCGCCCTGATTTGCGACGCGGGTCCCATCGCGCCTTGGCATCGGCGAATGCTGCCCTTATGGTCGCTCCCACAACCGAGTTTGAGGCGTTGCCGCCGGTGGCGGCCGCGGGAGTAGAACGACATGAAGACGCGAGCCGCAGTAGCGTGGGAGGCGGGCAAGCCGCTTTCGATCGAAGAAATCGACATCGAGGGGCCCAAAGCTGGCGAGGTGCTGATCCAGGTGAAGGCCACCGGGGTGTGTCACACCGATGCGTTCACTCTGAGCGGCGATGATCCAGAGGGCGTGTTCCCATCGGTGTTGGGCCACGAGGGTGGCGCGGTGGTCGTGGAAGTCGGCGCTGGGGTCGACAGTGTCGCGGTAGGTGACCACGTCATCCCGCTGTACACGGCCGAGTGCCGCACCTGCAAGTTCTGCACGTCGGGCAAGACGAACCTGTGCCAAGCCGTGCGCGCGACTCAAGGCAAAGGGTTGATGCCCGACCAGACCACGCGCCTGTCGAAGAACGGCAAACCCATCTACCACTTCATGGGCACGAGCACCTTCGCCGAATACAGCGTCGTCAACGAGATTTCCGTCGCGAAGATCAATCCCCAGGCGCCCCTGGACAAGGTGTGCCTGCTCGGTTGCGGCATCACCACCGGCATCGGCGCGGTGCTCAACACCGCCAAGGTGACACCTGGAAGTACGGTTGCCGTGTTTGGTTTGGGGGCCATCGGGCTTGCCGTCGTGCAAGGCGCGGTGATGGCAAAGGCCGGTCGCATCATCGGTATCGACACCAATCCAGCCAAGTTCGAGCTCGCGCGGCAGTTTGGCGCGACCGATCTCATCAATCCCACCGAATACCCCGACACGCCCATCCAGAACGTCGTCGTCGATTTGACCGACGGTGGTGTCGACTACTCCTTCGAGTGCATCGGCAACGTGAACGTGATGCGGGCCGCGCTCGAATGCTGCCACAAGGGCTGGGGCGAATCGACGATCATCGGGGTTGCCGGTGCGGGCCAAGAGATCTCCACGCGGCCGTTTCAATTGGTGACGGGGCGCGTGTGGCGCGGTTCGGCGTTTGGCGGCGTGAAGGGTCGCACTCAGTTACCGGGCATCGTCGAACAAGCGATGCGCGGTGAGATCCAGATTGACCCGTTCATCACCCACCGGATGCCGCTCGAAAAGATCAATGAAGCCTTCGACTTGATGCACGAGGGCAAGAGTATCCGCAGTGTGATCGAGTTCTGATTCGGCGCTCGGCTGTCCCGCACTGCTCACTTCCCACTCCGCTCCTACTCCGCTGCGTCGATGCTCCAGATGGCGTGTTGATGCAGTGGCGGCGCGTCTCGACGTTCGAACGGTGCGGCGTGCTTCTGGCTGAACTGAAGCCAACTCTCCCAGATCGTCGCCGTGCCCCGCGGTCGGAACAGGCCGACGTGGCCCACGCGTTCGAGGCCCAAGTCGCTGGGTTTCACGTCGATGCGCGTCACTGGCGCAGCGGTGAAGCGACTGAGCAAGTCGCTCACCGCGCGCGGCGGTGCCACGACGTCATCGCTGACGGCAAACGCCGTGATGGGTTGCCCGAAGCGTGCGAATCGATCTGCGGCCTCGGGAAAGAACGAGAAGAGCCAATCGTCGGCCAGCGCCCAACGTTGCCACTGCTCGGCGGCGGCCCGGGGGATCGCCTCGCCGATCAACCAACGCGGCAGCGGATCGGAGATCCCCGAAGCGAGCGGTAGCAGTGTTCGCCAAAACGCCTCCAGCTTCAAACGATCGACGCCGCTCCAATGACGGCGGTGTCCGAGCTGTGAACCCACGAGGATCGCGCCGCTGATCTCGTGGAGCCGGTCCGCGAGCCCCAGCGCCTGACCGCCGAAGCTGTGTGCCAGTAGCACCGGGCGCGACGAGAACGTCTGCTGCACGAAACGCAGCGCCGCGGGGGCATCTTCGGTCGCCCAAGCCGTCAGATCGGCGCGGCCTGCCGATGCGACCGGAATCGACTCACCCACGCCGCGGTAGTCGACGCTGACCACGCGTAATCCGCGCCGACTCAGCCAACTGGCCACGTGCCGGAATGCGCGCTGCGGGACGCCGATCCCCGGCAGTGCGAGCACGGTGGCCGACGCCGAGACGTCCGGCTCGTAGACGCAAAGGGTCAGCGGCTGTCCGTCGCCGCTGCGGATCCCGACGCGCCGCAGCGTGACGGGGACGAAGGGGGTCGCTTTCGGGTCCGGTTGAGCGTGAGGCTGTGACATGCTGCCAGCGTGGGCGATCGGAGCACCTGGCGCATGAGCGTCGAATGACAATTGGATGAGAAAGCGATGACGGCGAGTACTCCTCCGCTGCGTTTCCTACGCGATCGCGACGGCCGACGCATTGCATACGCCGTGCACGGTCGCGGGCCGCTGCTCGTGTGTCCTGCGTGGTGGATCGGGCATCTCGAATGGGATTGGGCTCAGCCGGAGTCGCGTCGCTTCTTCGAACGTCTCGGCCAGGTGGCGACCGTCGTGCGTTACGACAGGCCTGGCTGCGGGCTCAGCGACGCATTCGACGGTGAGCGCGATCTGGACGACGAGGTCGACTTGCTCGATCGCATCATTCGCGACGTCGATCTGCCAGTCGCCGCGTTGTTCGGCATGTCGACGGGCGGCCCGACGGCAGTTGCCTGGGCGGCACGCCACCCGAATACGGTGCGGCGGCTCGTGCTGTACGGTACGTACGCCCGCGGCGAGGACATCGCGCCACCGCCGCTGCGCAAAGCGTTGAGCGAACTGGTGTTGGCACATTGGGGCGCCGGTGCGCGCGCATTGGCTGACGTGTTCATCCCTGACGCCAATGCCGAACAACGCGACGCATTCGCTGCTTTGCAGCGCAGAGCTACCGACGCGGTCACCGCCGAACGGTTGCTGCAATTGACCTATCGCGCCGACGCGAGTCACTGGCTGGACCGGCTCGATGTCGAAACGTTCGTGCTGCACCGCACCGATGACCGAGCCATGCCGTTTTCCGCAGGGCGTGCACTGGCGGCAGGGATCCGGGGAGCGCGCTTGGAGACGTTTCCGGGTCGAGATCATCCGATCTGGCTGTGCGACGAGGCTTGCGACCGGGTGGTGCAATTGCTCGCCGAGCTGGGGTCGGTCGCTGTCTCCGGTGAAGACCGCGAGCTCGGGACGGCGAGCGCGTCTCGCCGACGTGCGACGGCTGCGCGCGGCGGTTGCGTGCTCGATGAGGCAAATTGTTGCCTGGTCATCGACGAAGCTCCCGTGGCGTTGACACCTCGCGAGTTCGGCTTGATGCGCCACTTGCTGCGGAACGCGGGCCGGGTCGTATCGCGAACAGCAGTCGACGGTCGGCAGCAACGTCGTCGACACCGCCGTCCGATCGCTGCGCAAGAAGCTCGGCAGTTGGGCAGCGTCGGTCGAGACCGTGGTTTGCCACGGCTATCGCTTCCAGGAATGGCGCAGCGACGACGAGCGGAGCGGTTAGCGGGTGGACTCTCATCGGCGAAGCAACGTGGGGACGCGACACTGAACAAACGTGGCTCCCAAAGAAGCACTTTCGTTCTCGCGTGGGCAACCGCACTGCGCTCTGGCGCGCGGCTGTTTCCCGGACATTGCGACTCGATGCGCCAGCCAGCTTGGGCCCCGGCGCGTCAAACTGCTGGACCTCATTCGGAAATTGGGGTGAACCTGGCGGGACGGCGGAGCGTGCGACTCGGTACCCGAGCGCGCGTGATGCGTGCAATACTCCGCCCGGTTTCGAGCACGAGGGATACATGCACCTGGGAATCGACTTTGGAACGACGCGTACTGTCGTCGCAGTGGCGGACCGCGGCAACTACCCGGTGGTCACCTTTACCGGCCATGACTCGGCGCTGTACGACTACTATCCCAGTGTCATCGCCGACAACGGCCACGAGTTGCGGTTTGGTTTCAGCGCGCTCGCCATGGAAGGGCAGCCGGGGTGGGAATTGTTTCGCTCGTTCAAGCGAGTCCTGTATTCCGGTGACGGCGGGTTCGACCGCATGTTGGGGCTCAAGCAGCGAGAACTGCCGATCGTCGACGTGATCGCTGGCTTTTTGCGACAACTGGCGCACGATCTGCAAGAGCGTTCCAATCTGCCGGTCAAGGTGCCCGTCCAACAGCTCGACACGGTGCTCGCGGTGCCTGCCAATGCGCACAGCGCCGCGCGGCTGATCACCCTCGAAGCGTTTCGGATCGCCGAGTATCGAGTGATGGCGATGCTGAACGAGCCGTCGGCGGCGGGCATCGAATACGCGCACCGCCACCGCTCGAGCCTGACGTCGAAGCGTGACAACGTGCTGGTGTACGACATGGGAGGTGGCACGTTCGACAGCACGTTGGTGTTGATGCGCGACCACAAGCACGACGTGTTGCTCAGCCGCGGTTTGGGCCGGCTCGGCGGGGACGACTTCGATGAGGTGCTGCTGTGCCTGGCGCTGCGGACCTACGGGTCACGCGCCAACGACTTGCCGGCGGAGGCAATGAGACGTCTGAAGAACCACTGTCGCGAGCAGAAAGAAAAGGTCCACGCCAACACACGCCGTGTGCTGATCGAGCTCGGAGCGCAACTTTCCCCTGAGGAGCGCGTCGCCTTGGGTGTCGACGAAGACGCGGTGCAGATGGTTTCGACCCAAGACTTCGAAGCGGCGTGTCACCCGCTGGTCAACCGAACCCTGGACGTGCTCGGGCAGCTTCAGTCCGACTGGAGCAAGGAGCTCGGACGCGACGTCCTCCCCGAAATCGCCGGCATCTACGTCGTGGGTGGCGCTAGTTCGTTGCCCGTCGTGTTGCGGCGCTTGCGCGATGAATACGGCCGGCGCGTGCACCGCTCGAACTATCCGTCCGGAGCGATCGCCATGGGGTTGGCGATCGCTCTCGATCACGACGCGGGCTACGAGATGACCGAGCGCTTCTCTCGGCAGTTCGGCGTGTTTCGAGAAACTCAGAGCGGCACCGCGGTGGACTTCGACGTCATCTTCGACAGCTCGACGGTGTTGCCCGCCAGGGGGCAGTTCACTGAAGTCGTGCGCCGTTATCCGGCGACCCACAACCTCGGGCACTATCGCTACGTCGAGTGCGGCTGGCTCGACGGCGCGGGCGCGCCGAGTGGCGACATCACGTCGTTTGCCAACGTGCGGTTCGCGTTCGACTCTCAGCTTCGCGGGCAAGATGACCTGGCCGAGATCCCTGTTCATCGGGCGGATTACCCCTATTGCGAAGTGGAAGAGAACTACCGCGTCGACGAAAATGGCGTCATCGAACTGACCATTCGCGACGTGCACAACGGCTACGCCAAACAGCACCGTTTTCCACGACGCGGCGAACTGCTCTGCGCTGAGTAGTCCGGTGCCGAGTCGAAGCCTGGTGTCGCATGAAGTGCCAAGAAAGACGCGTTGCCGATGCCAACGCTGGGCTGTTGCGGGTCGGCAAGTCAGCCGCGCAGAGTGAACGAGTTTGGCACAGCTGCGATCGCCGAGGTTCGGGCTAGTTCCAGTTGCGGTAGCCGTTGGTGCGGAATGTCAGCCCGAGCTCCGTGCACACTTCAGCGATCAGTTCGGGGCTGTGCATGTACGTCTTGATGCCGGTGATGTGGTCGTCAGCCGTCTCGAACAGTGAAACACCGCGCACGTGGTCACCGTCATCGTGCTTCCACACCGTCAGAACGAGGGGGGCGCCGCGGTGCATGTGGAGGGTGAAACGCGGGGGTTCGGCTTGGATGTTCCCTCGGTACTCCGCGCGGATACCCGCGTTCATCGCCATGGGGGTGGCAAACAGCAGCCCCCCAAACGACCGCTTCGCCAATTCGAGCCCACCCCCCACGAACGTGCCGGACAGCTCGATGTCCGTGGTGTCGAGTAGCAGCGACAGAACCCTGTCCAGGTCCCGGGCGTTGAACGCGTCACAGAAGTCGCTGATCACCTGTGGCGCTACCGCGGGCTCGTCTCGCCACATCGGTTCTTTCATCTTGCCGCGGGCACGATGCAGAGCGGCTTTGACTGCGCCCACACTCGTGCTCAAGGTGACTGCGACCTCCTCGAGTGAGAAGTCGAACATGTCCTTGAGGACCAACGCTGCACGCTCTTGGGGGGACAGACCAGCTACCAACGAACCCGCCGCCTCGCGGGTTGCTTGGGCATCCGCAGGTGAGTATGCGGATTGGTGGTGCGGGGCCTGAGGCACTTCGCGGCGCCGCTTGCACCAGTTCAGCCAGCGATTCGACGCCACGCGAAACAGCCAGGCCTTGGGGTTGGTCGGAGCGTCGTGGCTCGTGGCCAGGACCGTGAACGCGCGCATCAAGGTGTCCTGCACTAGATCCTCGGCGTCCCGGGGCGTGTGGGTCAGGTAGCGGTAGTAGCGATACAGGGCGGGGCGCAGGACTTCGAACTCTTCGCTAATCTGTTGAAATGGCTTGCGAAGCTCCTCGACGAGGACGGACAGAGCGGGCGCTTCGGGATTGGATGGTGTCGTCATGACTGCATGGACCGTCGAGGACACCGAAAGGATACTACGCCCCACCCCAGTTGGGATTGGGTGGGGCGGCCTCACTCTATCGGTATGTGTTGCAGCGTCGCGTTCGCCAGCGCGGTGTCCCGTGACGCATCGCCGCTTGGGCTGCCGCGACGCGAGCGATCGGCACGCGGAAGGGTGAGCAGGACACGTACCGCAATCCGAGCTGCTCACAGAAATCGATCGATCGGGGGTCGCCGCCGTGTTCACCACAAACACCCAAAGAAATGTCGGGGCGCGTCTTTCGGGCCTTTTCCGACGCGATGCGAACGAGTTCTCCCACGCCGTCCTGATCGAGCGACACGAACGGGTCTTCCGGCAGCAGGCCGGCTTCGACGTAGGCGGGCAGAAAGCTACCCGAATCGTCGCGAGACAGCCCAATGGTGGTTTGGGTCAAGTCGTTGGTGCCGAAGGAGAAGAACTCGGCGTGTTCGGCGAGGCGATCGGCGAGCAGGGCGGCGCGCGGGATCTCAATCATGCTTCCGACTTCGTAAGCGACCTTCACACCTCGTGCCGCGAATACCTCTTCTGCAACGCGGTCGATGATCTGCTTCATGCTCGTCAACTCGCCGACAAAAGCCGTCAAAGGCACCATGATCTCGGGTTTGACGTCGAGACCTTCTTTGGCAACCGTGCACGCCGCGTGGAAGATCGCCCGCACTTGCATTTCTGGGATTTCGGGGAATGTCACACCCAACCGCACGCCTCGGTGGCCGAGCATCGGGTTGAACTCGTGCAGTTCGCTGATCTTCTGCCGTACGTCGCCAGCACTGACGCCCATGGTTGCTGCCAGGTCTTCGATTTGGGCCTCTTCCTTGGGCAAGAACTCGTGCAGCGGAGGATCGAGCAAACGAATCGTCACCGGCAAGCCCTCCATCGCTCGGAAAATGCCCTCGAAGTCGCCGGTCTGAAACGGAAGCAACTTCGCCAACGCGACCGCCCGGGCTTCGGCGTCGCGAGCGAGGATCATCTCTCGCACCGCGGCGATGCGCTCATCGTCGAAGAACATGTGCTCCGTGCGGCACAGACCGATACCCGTGGCGCCGAATTGCCGTGCTTGTTTGGCTTGTTCCGGCGTGTCGGCGTTCGCGCGCACTTCCATGTGTGCGACGCGCTCGGTCCATTTGAGCAGGGTCTCCATCTCTTGGCCCAACGCTGCCGGGATGGTCGCGACGCGGCCGACGTAGACCTTGCCCGTCGAGCCGTCGATGGTGATCTCGTCGCCGTGGCTGAATTTGGCGACGACCGAGCCCGTCGCTCCGTGCACCGACGCTGTTCGGGTCTTGTGATCGACTTCCAGCGCGGAACACCCTGCCACGCAGGGGCGCCCCATGCCGCGCGCCACGACGGCGGCGTGGCTCGTCGCGCCACCGCGAGCGGTGAGAATGCCCTTTGCCGCTTTCATGCCGTGCAGATCCTCGGGTGAGGTCTCCAGGCGCACCAAGATCACGTCGCGCCCTTCCTCGGCCTCGGCTTCGGCTTCTTCTGCGCTGAACACGGCGATGCCGCAGACGGCGCCCGGCGATGCCGCGATACCCCCCGCAACCGCTGCGGCGCCGGCTTTCGGATCGACCGCTGGGAACAGCAACTCGCGCAGACGGCTGGCGTCGACACGGCCAATGGCCTCGTCGGGGTGAAGCAACCCCTCTTGCACCATCTCGACGGCGATCCGCACCGATGCGCGCGCCGTGCGCTTGCCGTTACGGGTTTGCAGCAAGTACAAGGTGCCGTCTTCGATGGTGAACTCGAGGTCCTGCATGTCGCAGAAGTGTTGCTCCAGGCGGGCCTGAATGTCGACGAGCTCGGCGTAGCGCTCCGGCATCACCTCTTGCAGCGATTGCCCTTCGCTATCGGGCCGCTTGGCGAGCGGGCGCGGCGTGCGTACACCCGCCACGACGTCTTCACCTTGTGCGTTGGGAAGCCACTCGCCGAAGAAACGCCGCTCGCCGGTGCTGGGGTCACGCGTGAACGCGACGCCGGTGGCGCTCGTGTCACCCAGGTTGCCGAACACCATGGTCTGTACGTTGACCGCGGTACCCCAGTTGTCGGGGATCTTGTTCATCCGGCGATAGAACTTCGCACGCGGGTTGTCCCAGCTCTTGAAGACGGCCATGATCGCAGCATCGAGCTGTTCGTACGGGTCGGCGGGGAAGGGCTTGCCGGTGTGCCGCCGGATCACGGCGTGATACGCCTCGACCACCTTCTTCAGCTGCTCGGCGCCGAGGCTCGAGTCGGGAACGATGCGTTGCAGCGCTTCGGGAGCTTTGGGGACCGTCAGGCCTTTTTGCCTGGCGACCTCGTTGCGCGCCGCGGTCAGCGCCGGCTCGAAGGCGTCGTGTTCGATACCGAGCACCACGTCACCGAACATCGCCAGCAGACGACGGTAGGCGTCGTAGGCGAAACGCTCTGAGCCGCTCTTGCGGGCGAGGCCTTGGACCGTCTCGTCGTTGAGACCCAAGTCGAGCACGGTGTCCATCATTCCCGGCATCGAACTACGCGCGCCCGAGCGCACGCTGACCAACAGCGGATTGTCGACGCTTCCGAATTGGCGCCCCGTTCGCTCTTCGAGCCAGGCCATGCCCTGGCGAACCTCGGTGGGGAGACCTTCTGGTAGCGCGCCGGTGTTGTGATAGTCGACGCAGACTTCCGTGGTGATGGTGAACCCCGGAGGTACCGGGATCCCCATGTTCGCCATTTCGGCGAGGTTGGCGCCTTTGCCGCCGAGCAGTTCTCGCCACTGGGCGCGCCCGTCAGCCTTTCCTGGTTCGAACCGATATACGAGCTTGCGAGTCATGCCCGCCGCACGAGCAATTAGTGTGCCGCGGGTGCCATGGCCTTGGCGCAAAGCACGGGCTGAACTCGTCGTTGTTGTCGGTGTTCCTCAGATCATGAGAAGCGAACGGCTTTTGTGTCGGGCCACGACGCCTGTCGGAGCCGAAGCGTCGACGCCGAGTCTCGAGCCTGGACTGCGATGCGTCGGGTGCGCGCTAAGTTTGCGTCTGGTGGTATGGCGGCGCACATTTCACCGAACCGCGACGAGACCGGGGGACGTGTCCGCCGATTTGGTCCAGTCCGCCCAGCGCTCAACCGCCGGCTGTCCGCGTACCAAGTGGGCACCGTGGGGCTGGGTGGGAGGAGCGACGCGGCGCAGAAAGTTGACCCGTCGCGATGGGTTGGGGGCTCGTTTGTCACCATGAACTCGATGCGACTGTGCGCAGCGCTAGCGATGGTGCTGACGGCCGCTTGTTCTGGAGCGCTCGACGCCGCAGACGGAGATCACCGCCCAACGAAGGGCGACGGCGCTGTGCCGACCGACGCTCCCACTGGTGAACAGGATGGACCAGACGGCGATCCAAGTTCGGGTAGCCCATCGGGAGGCAAGCCGGGCACACCCGGCAACGAGGATCCTATCGATGATACACCGTCGAGTGACCCCGGTCCGGGTCCCGATGGCCCCGCATCGAACACGTGTGAGACGGACACGTACCGCGCCATCGAGCGCCAATCGCTACGCATCAACGACTGGCAGTTCGAAAACACGCTCGCGAAGTTGTTTCCGTTCAGCGTGCGCATCCAGCCCCAGCTGCATTCCACGGTGGTTGGCGATCATCTGTTCAGCACCTTTCCGGGAGCGAACGAGGTGCTATCCGACTACGCGCGGGACTTCGTCGATGTGGCCGAAGAACTCGCGCTGCAGGCGGTCGATCATCTCGACGAAATGCTGCCTTGCGATCCCGCCGACACCTCCGAGAGTGAGTGCGCAGCCCAGTTCGCCGCGGACTTCGGTCAGAAGGCATATCGTCGTCCGTTGACGAGCGCCGAGCGCGATCACTTCGCGCAGCTCTACGCTGAGCTGCGTTCGGGCAGCGACGGGCTCGATTTCGATCTTGCGATTGCCGGTCTGATCCAGGGCGTCCTGCTTGCCCCCGACACACTGTACTTGCTCGAACGTGGAGAACCGAGCGACGAGCCCGGTGTGCTGCGTTTGAATGGGTACGAGGTTGCGAGCCGTCTTTCGTACCTGTTTCTGGATGAGCCCCCTGACGCGGCGCTACTTGCCGCGGCTGAAGCCGATGAGCTTCAAGATGCCGGCGACTTGCGACGCCATGCCCGGCGACTGCTCGACGATGCTCGTTCGCGGGGGGTCGTCAGTCGCTTTGTCGGCGAGTGGTTCGGGATGGCCGACAAGGACTTCACCGACCACGTCGATCCCCAGCTGGCACGAGCCTGGGCCGAAGAAGTCGACCGCATGATCGGGCGTTTGGTCGCCGACGGCGGCACGATTTCCGACTTGCTCGACGGCGACCAGACGTACGTGAACGAGCCGTTGGCCGAACACTACGGCTTGTCGTCGAACCCGAGCAGTGGCCCCGACGACTGGCAGCTGGTCACCCTGCCGTCCGAACGCCGAGGTGGTCTGCTGACCACTGCGCAGTTCGCGGCGGCGACGTCGCTGAACAACTCGACGTCGATCATTCACCGCGGCAAGGCCGTGCGCGAACAGCTACTGTGTGGACTGCTCGCGCCGCCGGACCCTGCGTTTCTGTTGGTCGAATTGGAGTTGCCGGACGACCCCACGGTGCGCGACCGCATGGACTCGCGCCTCAGTGCTCAGACGTGCGGCGGCTGCCACATGCTGATGGACCCGATCGGCATCGGCATGGAAGACATGGACCAGAATGGCTCGTTCCGCAGCAGCTACTCCGATGGAAAGCCGGTCGATGCTGGCGGTCGAATTCTGGGTACCGAGCTCGAACAGGACTTCACTGGCGTTGCGGAACTCGCTCAGCGCATCGGGCACTCGGACTTGTTCCGCGACTGCGCCACCGACCAATGGCTGCGCTACGCCAGCGGGCGGAGTGACCTGGGTAAACAGCATGCCTGTCTGCTCGACGAGCTCAGCAGTCAGGTCGAAGCGGGGGGTGATTCGCTCGACGAGTTGTTGCTCGCCGTGGTCGGCAGCGATGCGTTCATCTACCGCCTCGAGGAGGAGACACCATGAAACGATCGGGTTCGTTCGGGGTTGGTACTGCGGGTGTGCGCCGTTTGATGCAACGGCGCGTGAAGAGCGCCACGTCACGCCGTCGGTTCTTGCTGGGCACTGGCAGCGCCATGTTGGCGCTACCGCTTTTGGAATGTTTTGCTGGCAAGCAGAGTGTCGCGGGGACGCCTTCGGGGCCCAAGCGCCTGGTGATCCTCAGCCTCGGCCACAGCATGGACGTCGAGGGCGGCTACGATCACGACCACCTCGACCCCATCCACGACGCGGGGCAGATCACTGCGATGTCTCCCATCTTGGAGCCGCTGGCGCCGCACATGGGCAAACTCTCGTTCCTGCGCGATCTCGACAACTTGGTGGCCATGAGCCTGTCCAGCAACGGCCACAATGGCTCGGGGCGTACGGTGTTGTCCTATACACCGCACCAGGCCGCGGGCTTTGGCTCGGACGGCAGTTTGCTTGGGGACCAGGACGGCTACTCGATCGGGCAAGTGCACCAAGACCCGCCGTCCATGTTCACGACGGGCCCGTCCATCCACTACGAGCTTGCCAGCCGTCTGGGGGTTGCGCCGTTGACGTTGCGTGTCGGCGGTGATCACGGCGAGCACGCGCGCGACTTCTACGCCAGCACGGACAGTCAGGGTAGTACCATCATTCAGCGTGATCCGTGTGAACCCGATCCTGCCAAAGCCTTCGATACGCTTTTCGGCAGCGTCGCGGATCCTGGTCAGCAGCTTTCCGCCCGTGATCGGCTCCGCGCCAAGCGCGGTTCGGTGCTCGACAGCGTGCTGTCGGACTTCAACCGCGTCATGGGTGAAGTCGGCAGCACTGATCGCCAGCGCTTGGAGCGACACGCCGACCACTTGCGACAGGTGGAGGCGAGCATCAATCAAGTGGCGCGCATCGTCTGCGACAACCCAGCGCTCAACTTGCCGTCCAACATCCCGGACAACCTCACCGACGGCAATGGTCGGTTCGATGACATCATCACCGGAGCGCACTTCGACCTGATTTCGACGGCGCTCGCGTGTCAGGCGACGCCTCTGACGCACCTGCATTTTTCGAACATCCAGGTGAACAAGTTTCCGTTCCTCAACGGCGGGGTGGACCTGTTCGAGAGTGGCGACGAAGCCATCAATTGGCACGCCGCGGTACACCACGACGACGGCGACACGCCCGAATTTGCTGCGCGGCGCTTGACCGTGATGACCTGGTACGCGCAACTACTCGCGGATCTGATCGAACGCTTGGAGAACGTTCCCGAAGGTGATGGAACGTTGATGGATAACACCCTGATCGTCTGGATCAGTAGTCTGCGCTACTCGAGTCACAGTACGCAGAACCTACCGGTGGTCCTGGCTGGCACGTTGGGCGGTTCACTCACCGGGGGCCGCTTTCACCGTTTCGAAGACCACGGTAGTGGCGGCACCGTCGGTGATCTGTGGACGAGCATCGGTAACATCATGCTGATGGACGATCTGAGCAATGGTTGGGATGGCGCGCCGATGAGGAGTTTCGGCCACGACAAGGGCTCGTTCCGAGACGGAAGGAGTTTCAACAACGGACCATTGCCGGGCCTGCTCGTGGGAACGTGATACCGAGGTCGAGCGTTCCGCTGACACCCGGTGAGTTGGTCAGCGCGCGTGGAAGCGTCGTCAGTCTTCGTCGCTGGGTGTTGCTGTGATGCCGATCGCAAAGCGAGATTCGTCGCCATCGAAGGCGGCTTGTTCCTCGAGCTGGGCGATCTCTTGACGCAGGGTGCCTTCGAGTCGCTTGAGCAACGCCGCCAGCGCCTGCGGTTGCGCCGTGAAGCTGATCGTCTTGATCATTGCCGTTTGACTGTTGTCGGCGACGAGGCGCTCCATCAGCGAACGATACATGGTCTGCAAGTGGTGGTTGAGTGCGTCGATGCGGTGGTGAAACTTCTCGGAGCTCAGCACGACGTACTTGGCCCCCGTTCGCAGCCGACCGTTGGCGTCGAGTTCGAGTCTTCCTTCGGCGAGCAACGCGTTGATGCCGACCTCGACGGCGGCATGGTCGTGTTGGGCAAAGTGCTCTGCTAGCTCCGCGCTGCTGCATGGCTGCCGAGACACGTGATCTTCGAGCTCTCTGAGCAGGCCGATTTGCTTCTCGGCATCGAAGAAGTCTCCGTCGAGCCGCTGGCGAAGCAAGCGTGCATTGCGCGGCGTTTGCCCCAAGCGCTCGGCGATCTCGCTGACACTCAACCCCTGATTGGCGAGCTCCTCGTACATCGACAGGCGCAACAGATCGACCACCGTTCGGACAGGCACCGAGAAGCGCGCGGCGCAGCGTACCGCCGGCTTGAGCAGCGAGTACACCAGCCGTAGCTGCATCTCACGCAACATCTTCGGGGGCCGTCCAGCCTTTCGGGGAAAGAGAGTTCCGCTGCGACCCAGAACTGATCTGAACGGTGCGCTTCACTGCAAAGATCTGGTCGATTTTTGGCTATACCACAGCGCGGGAAGGAATCCAGTTTCCGAAAAGTCGGTTCTCGGGTTGCTTTGGGCTGCGTCGCTTGCCATCTTCCTCATCTGCCATGACCCGCCTTCGTTCCGGATTCGCGCTCTGTCTCGCGCTGCTCACGTGGGGTTGTAGTTCGGACTCCACGTCGACGGAAGGGTCGGAGCCCAGCGCGGAACCGTCTGCGGAGCCAGCGGGACCGAGCTCCGCGGACGAGGAGCCAGCGGGTGGCGAAGTGGCATCCAATGACGGGAACCAGGCTACGGAAACCAACTTCGTCCCTGCCCTGTGCCTCGCCGACGAGGATTGTCCTCCGGGCGTACGCTGTGTGCCGTTCGACGACGCCGGTGCGGGCCCCGGCGTCTGCGACGTGGAAGAGAAACAAGCCCAGTAGCGCGGCTGATCCGTCTCCGCGCCACGACTACGGGCGGGAGAGCAAGTCGGAAAAACTTTTCCGACTTGTGCCTCAGTGTGCCACCGCGATCGGGTTCACCGGGCCAACGAGACCCGGAGATTCACGGGAATATGCTCAATGATTCGGTAGGCTTCCCCAATATGAGGAAATGAATTTCCCTTTTGGTCTGAGCATTGCAACATCTGCAGCGGCGCGGCGCGGTGCCGCGCATCCTGAATCAGCGAGGAATCCCATGAAAACACACGCTATTTTTCTAATCTCCTGCCTGTTCGCCAGCGCTTGCGGGGCGAGTGACGACACCGGTTCGGATTCGGCGTCGAGTAGCAAGAACCAGCGCGACTCGGACGGTCCGTCCAGCGCCTCGCCCAGTGGCGGGGACCCGTCGGCGTCCCAGGACGAATCGGCGAATGGCGCCGATGAATCCGACGGCGATGAGCCGCACGGCGGCGAGGTCAGTTCGGCACTTCCGGTCATGTGTGAATCAGACGCCGACTGTCCCGAAGGTATCGAGTGCGTCACACCGTCGGACTCCGACGGCGTCGGCTACTGCAACGTCAGCGAGATGACGGTCACGCCCGACGAAGCAGAGAATGACCAAACCGGCGAGGATACGGGCGGCGTGAGTCTGGCCACGCCCGCGATGTGCGAATCTGCCGCGGACTGCCCTGAGGGTATCGAGTGCGTCAAGCTGCTCGACTCCGACGAGTTCGGCTTCTGCAACGTCGTCGAAGCCAACGCCGAGGGTGGAGCCGACGACGAAGCGGCAGCCGAAGGCAG
>QJWJ01000537.1 GCA_003235365.1 Deltaproteobacteria bacterium | reverse complement strand
ATGTAGCGCGTGGAAGGCGAACAGGGAGAACTCCCACGTGCCGATGTGGTGGCGATCGGCGCACGGGTTGCAGGCTGTCTGGGAGTTGGAGCGCCGCACGTGCCGAGGATCGAAACGGCGGGATCGGCACGCTGCGCTGCACGAGGGGCGCTCCCGGACGGCTCCAGGGTCCGCCAGTGCGTCAACGGAACTGATCGTCCCACTTGCGGGACAGGAACCATGCTGTCGGCTAGGCTCTCAGCATGAGTCGCGACGCGATCCCCGTCACCATCGTCACTGGGTTCTTGGGGGCGGGAAAGTCGACGCTGCTCCAACACTGGCTCGAGCAGCTCCCGCGAAACGAAACCGCCGTCATCGTCAACGAACGTGGAGAGGTGGGGATCGACGGGGAGCTGCTCGCCGCTCACGTCGCACGGCTTCGAGAAATCACTGGTGGCTGTATCTGTTGCAGGAGTCAAGCGGAGCTGTCGAGTGCGCTGGTTGAACTCGGCGAGACGCAGCCGCGCCCCGGCCGCATCCTGGTGGAGACCTCTGGAGCCGCATCCCCCGCGGGCGTCATCCGCGCCATCACCAGCAACCCGAACGAGCGGTTCTGTTTGGATGGCGTGGTCACGGTCGTCGACGTGACGCGTATCGAGGCCGCGCTCGAATTTGACCTAGCCGTCGAACAACTGGGGTTCGCCGACGTGGTGGTACTCACACACGTCGATCGATTGGCGAATGCCGCATCCGAGTTGACCGTCGACGAGATCGAACAGCGCCTTCGAATCTACGCGCCGACAGCGGTGACGGCGAGGTCCAGCAATGGAACAATGTCTTTCGAGTTGCTGGACCTGCTGGCGCAACGCACCGAGGCGCTGCATGTACCGCCATCGGGCACGGGGCACTCGAGCATTCAAGCGGTCTCCTTGGTTGTCGATGGTGAATTGGACGAAGAGTCCTTCGGTGATTGGGTACAGAACGTGCTTGGTGGCGTCCAATCACGGATTCTGCGCGTCAAGGGGATTCTCGCCATTCAGGGAGTCGACGTGCGGGTGATCGTCCACGGCGTTGGCGACGCCGTGGAAGTGGAGCTCGGCAGACGTTGGGTCGGTGCCGCGCGAAGCAGTCGACTCGTCGTTTTGGGACTTGGGTTGAATGCCGCCGAGTTGGAGT
Source organism: Deltaproteobacteria bacterium (assembly GCA_003235365.1). Lineage (GTDB taxonomy): Bacteria > Myxococcota_A > Polyangia > Polyangiales > Polyangiaceae > SZUA-265. The sequence goes on along the minus strand of QJWJ01000537.1, from coordinate 36,705 downwards.
CGACGTTCAGGCGCTGCGTTGCCTCCGAACCCTAGCTTCGGCGCGACGTAAAGCGACTTGCGATGCAAGTCCCAGCGGAGCCTCACGCGTAGGGCAGCAATCAGGTTGATTGCTGCGACAAATCAAACACCTAGAGCACCGAGCCGCGCGCACAGGGAGCCGAACGTGGCCCTGAAAAACGCCCTCACCCATCCTAGGGCGATTTTTCGGGGCAATTCCGTGTGGCGGCAAGCTGATCGGTGCTCTTAGGGTTTACCCGGCGGCGGCCGCCCTGGCTCCAGACACCGAAGCCTGGTTCGAGTCGAGCGCCTCGCTCGGCAGCACTGGTCCCAAGGCAATTTCCTGGCGTCGGCGCATGGCCGAGGTGATCGCGTGAGCAACGGGCATACCGATGTGATGTCCCAGTGCGCGATAGGCCTCGAACTGCTCCTCGTCGAAGTACTGATCGGCCGTGGATTCGTGCGGAAAGTCGGGGTGACCGAAGCGGTACTCGGCGACGTAGGGCTCTTCATCTCCGGTCCATGAGGACTTGACGTACACGAGCGTGCCGTATTCGACGTTGCCCGCGCCGTCATCGGAGTAGATGATCCTGCCGCAGGTCGCGTGGGCCTTCGCTTTGCCATCGACCGGCCGCAGACATTCCAAGTCAACCACGATGTCGATACCCAGGTCGATCTTTGCGAAGCGTTGCAGCGTCATCAGGCCGGCATAGCGATATGCACCGTCTTGTTCACCATCAACGGCGATGATTAGCTTGCAGCGACGACGAAGTAGCTCGTAGACGCCCAGGTTTTCCAGGTGGCCGCCGTCGGACAGGTTCACGTAGGCGTTGCGTTCATCGACGCGGCTCATGCTTTCTCTGAGCAGCCATGCCAGGCCCGGGCACCGCCAGGTGTAGGAGCGGTGCTCGAGTACGTACTTGGGGTTGGGCAGCCAGTAGTTGAGACGGATGTTCAGCAGGGTCATGATGAACGTGAGCGTCTTGTTGGTCATCCGTCCCATGTTCGGCGCAGCCGCAGCACCTGAAATGGCCATCGCCGTCCCCAGGTCCAGATGAGGGTCCGCCTTCTCCAGCGCTTCGGTGTGGCAGTACCCCGTGTGTTCACTTCCCGAGTAGTGCTTCGAAAAGACGAAGAAACCAGCCTGTCTACCCCGTTGTTGCCAGGTCTCGTTCGACTGCAAGTTCAGGGCGGCGTTGATCAAGTGGTAAGGCGCGACGCTTCCTCTTTGGCGCAGTTCCGACAGCTTGAGCTTGTCGTTGGCCAGAATGTCCCCCTTCGAGTTGACGCGAAACAGATACAGACGGCTCAGTCGATCTCGGTAGAAGACGTGCAGCGACGTGCGGTTCACGTCGAGAAAGAACAGCATGTAGATGAACAACAGAAGACCGCCGCCGAAGAACTCGGCATCCGAGAATAGTACCGTGTCGCTGGGTTCACCGAACACGCGAAGTTTTGCTCCCTGCAGTTCTAGGTCATCGCCTCGGGGCACGATCAGGACGATTCGCCCTTCCTCCAATTGATGCGAGCCCCAATTGCAGGACTTGGCGTTCCAGTCGACGGTCGAGTGCCCGGGATCGAGCAGCCAGCGTCCGGCGCCCCGATCCCCGCTCTGACACTGCCGGACCCGGATGTTGTCCTCGTCGATCGCAATGCCCTTGTTGTGCAGCGCTGCAAACAACTCGGTTCGCAGATGCTCGTCGCACTGCCATCCCGGGTCGCCCAATGTGCCTGAATCAGGCACGGGTGCGCCTTCGAAGCATTTCTCGAAGTCTTTGGAGATGAACGGAGAGTCGATCTGCGCGACGCACAGCAGCAGGTAGAGGCCAAAGAGGGTGAGCGGGCCCAGGACCCCCAGACAATAGAAGAACCAGCGTGCCGCCTTGCGCGTCACGTCGCGTACCGCGCCGACCAGGGCGCCCGTGTTCGCGGCGAAGAATGCGAGCACTGACCCTTCCACCGTCAAGTGCCATGACCCGAGGTCCCTGTACTTCGCGGCGAGCGTCTCCCAGGACGTCTCGATAGCCGCTTCGACCAAGAAGACCGCGGGGATGAGCAGAGCAACGAAAAGCGAAAGCCCCATTGCGGCAGCCATGGCCAACTCCAGGCGATTTCTCCCGCGCCACGTGAGGCGTGCTTGGACGGTTCGCCCCAGTGCCGGAAAGGCCAGCAGGAAGACAGCAAACGGAATGAGGCCCCACAGGATTGGGGTGCCTTTGAAAGACAGGCCTTGCTCCCCGAGCTCTGCGATGTCGGGAAGTAGTTGCTTTTCGTATGCGACCTCCGTCGCGAACACCAACAGCATCATCGATGGCAACAGCGCCAGGACGTTGAGCAATACCCCCCGGACCAGCAACATCGGCAAACGGAGCTTGCTCAATGTGCTGCTAGAACTGAGATAGTTACTGCCGTTGCGTAGATGTCGCAGTGCGATGCTCTCTCCTTCGCCGAGTTCCTTCTTGAGCGGGAACGCGTGTTCGGGGTTCGAGTTGGGGGCGCGCAGCGCAGAGCTCAACATCGCGCCGGTGTACCCGCCGCCAGACACGGTCGACAGGTAATCGACGTACTTGAACGCGCCAGCTTGCTCGAGGGCCTGAACGACGCCCAGACTGAACGTCGAGGAGCGGATCCCTCCGCCAGAGATTGCCAGGCCGACCAACCCGTATTGCGTCGACGGCGCGGCCACCCTTCCAGGGGCAAGCTCCACCGAAGGCCTTTCGTCAGCAACGCGGGCGCTCGATCGTCTCTTGTGGATCTCGTCGAGTTCGGCTGTGAACACTTCCGGCGGACACAGATCAGTGTCGATGCCCAAACTCGCGTCCGTTGAGCGCAACACGACGCTTTCTCGAGCCATGTCGCGCGACGGAACTGGCACTTCGTCGATTGAATCGTCTGTCACCTCGTCCTCCTTTCAGTCATCGCCGTTCTGAGCGCGGTGAGTCCGCGTTCGGCGTTGGATGCGCTCGTCGAAAGATCGCTCGAGTGTGTCGAATGCGAGTGGCGTGACGCTCAGATCCCCGGAGAAGGGACGCTGCAACGACAAGACCAAGAAGATGCTGAACGCCGTCAGGCCTGCCATCAGCGATGTGACGAGCATTTGCAGACGACGCGAACCGCAGGCAACCAACAACGAAAATGCCACCGTCATGACCCCTCCGCCTACCAGGAACACTTTCACGAGAGGTTGTACCTCGGCGCTCGCGTATAGACCGCGAAGACGCCGAACGCGACCCAGGCTGTTGAGTTCGGTGATCGCGGCGTTGAAGAACCGCTCCTCCAGTTCGTCGGGTTCGAACTCGTAGAACAGCTGCCAAATCCGCTCGTAAGCGACGGTTGCGCTGTCGCTGAGCATCCCGGTTCGCGCCATGCTTGGCCAGTCGTCGCTCCTGACGAGCTGCACGTAGTCCAACAGCTGGTCCTGCAAAGGGGCTCGGTATGATTCGCGGAGCGGCTCCGAATCTCGCCAAAGTTGGCTGAGGTGAGTCGTTTCCTCGGTGGCGCTGGTCTCCGCATCGTTGAACTTCTGCCACGCGATGACGACCGTGAAGGCGAGGAATACGCCGTAGATGAGCCCGATGATGGGATACGCGCCAGCGACGAAGTCCTTGTTCGCCGCGAGCAGCTCCTGATACTCGTATCGGCGCGCGAACCACACGGTCAGCGCGGCCAGCAACATCGCCGTCCCGACGACGGCTACACCATTCAAGATTGTTGCTTCACCCTCCACCACGAACCTCCCGCGTTACCCGAATTCAGTAGAACGTCAGCAGGGTGCGAACATACAGCGCTCCGAGCAAACTGGGCCAGTACAACGCTTTCAACAAGAAGCGATCGCGCAGTTCGAACAACTCGATCCGTGTCTGGAAGGCCTTGAGTAGGCAAGTGAACGACACGAAGAGGATCCCGGCGTAGATCGCGAAGTAGAAGTACTCCAAGTAGAAGATCTCTTGTGCCGCCAGACGTTGGCGCAGGTCGATGTGGCTGAACACGATGACGAAGAACATGCCCATGCAGATGCTCAAAGCTCGGCCGTAGTCCAATGACGCAGACACCATGAGAACGGCGAAAAGCATGATCGCAACAACGATGATTGGAGTCAGATTCGAGATGAAAGCGTCGGCGAAGTCTCGTTCCACCAGGACCGCGAACGCGAGTTCCGGCGGTGTCAGTTCGGAGGCTTGGTTGTCGATGCCCAGGTTCGACCCCGACGACCGGGCCGCCAGTTCGAAGTGGCTTTGCCTGGGATACCAGCCGGGTACCACCAACGAAGGGTTGATCCCCGGTCGGGCGCTGGGTGCGTTCACTTCGTAGTCGCTGAGTGCTGGCACCAGGTACGCTTGGTAGCGTGACTCGTGAGCGGTTGATTCGGTGGCAACCAATCCGTCGGCGACTGGTTCGTGGTCAGCCTCGGCGTTGCCCTCAGCGGACACGACCGGCGTTGGAGTTTGGGGGGTACGTATTGGGTCGGGCGCTGGAGCGACCCCAGTGGGGACAACGGGTTTCGCTTCGCTCGTACGCGCCGTCTCGAAGGGCTCGTGGCGTAAGCGAAACAGAACCGTCTCCTGTTCTATCGGATAACGCGTGCTGCTTCGGTCTTGCGCGACCACCGCATCGAACTTCCAGCGCCACACCATCGAACCGTCAGGACTGACGTGATTGTCCAACCGTTGGAGGCTGACGCCGATCGCGTTGCCGATTGTGAATCCAGGGCGCACGAAGTCCGCTGCCTCTTTTGGGATTCGCTGCCAGATGTACCCGCCGGTTTGCACCTCGTTCGCTCCGATGAACTTCAGGTTTTCGAGGGACATGCCGACGTCGACGAATACGGGATGCGAGGCGTGTCGGCACCGCGCCTGAGTCCGGTAGGCATCCTTGAGCTTCTCCACGCTCGCCGGATCTGCCACCCGGCGGGGTGGATCGCCCCGTTTCAACAGCGAGCGGGCGCTGGCTTCACATTCTTGCGACGCGAGCCCAGCGTCTGTACGCGTTGGGGCGGCGTTTGATTGGCTTGTATTCACGGATGGCCCCATGGTCGCAGCGCCCAGCGGCGCGGGGGCAATCGCAACGTCCGTTCCCGATGACGAGTAGTGCAGCGCCAACGCCCAGATTATGGCGATCTCGCAGGCGAACGTTGCTGCCGCGCCGATCGAGAATACCCACCAGCGGCGAGTCAGGGTCGCTCGAAGGTCGAGTAGGTGGGCTAACAATGCCAGGAGAAACGCGCCTGCAGCGGCGGCTGCCCCGACCAACTCATGCCGCAGGACGTTGACGTCGATGAGGTCGCGTTTGATGAACGTGTTTTGCAGGCTCCAGCCGGAGTTGGGGAGCTGGGTGTACACTAGCCACGAGTCCTCGCCGGTTGTCGTGCTCTTGTGTGGTAACCACCCCGACTTGGACTCTTTGATCCTCGTCCACATCAGGTCGCGGTCTTCGTCGTTCCGTTCTTCCGCCACCTGTTGAATGGTCTTGCGGTCTTTGACGTACTCCGAATTGGGGTGGTACAGGTAGGTGCCGTCGGCGCTTGTCAATGCGCCGTAGCCACTTTCTCCTAGATCGAGATTCTGCACCAGCGCACGGATTTGATCGCTGGATATGTCCACGGTAACGACACCGGAAGCAACGCGGGTCCCCGTTTTCGGGTCGTTGGGGCCAAACACTGCCGAGTAGGTGGTCATCAGCGTTTCCCCGGCTGGGTCGTCGTAAGGGGGACTCCACGCATCCGTGCCAGTTGCAATCGGCTCGCGATACCACCAGTACTCTGGGGCTTGGGAGTGGAGGTACTCGGGCAGGATTGTGCCACCCACGACGGCCCCGTCGGGTTCACTCCGTAGAAAGTACGTAGAGCGGGGTTCGCCTTGCGCCTTGTAAGTGATCGATGCGCCGTAGAACATCGGCTCGCTCTCGAGGATGGCTCGCAGGCAGCTTGCGGGAGCGCGAAGGGAGGAGTCGTCGCACGAACAATGCTGCTCGGCGTAGTCAGCGATGCCTGCTGGGAAAGCCGCACAACCGTTGGACAGCCCGTCCGCGACGAAGCGCGCTGCGACACGCGCTCGCAGAGCAAGCTGGTCGACCTCGCTCGCGGCGGTCTCAGTGAGAGCTCTCACTTTCCGCAGCTTCTCATCCTCCACATCTTTGCTGCTCGACCAAAAGCTCCACACCAGCCATCCCAACAGCGTTGCACTCAACAACATCGTTGGAAGTGGCAGATGACGAAGATGTCGCGCCCAACGCTGGACGACTCTTCGCTCCCCGCTGACGGAAACCCGCCCTGCTGGTTCGCCCCCAGCGCCAGGCTCCGCCACTTCAGACTGGTCTTCGTTTAGTCTGAGCATGTGTTTATCTTGAACACTTACTGTTTCGCGAATCGGTCTGCAAGGCCGCGGGGGGGAGGGTCTGTGACCCGTTTACTCGGCGTGGGGCGAGTAGTGCGCGTGCCGCTCACCGCGGGAAGGTCTTGCGCCGGCTTTTGGTGTCTTTTCGCGGCTGCTACCGGTCCGCTGCATCCGCAGCACCTGCACACGGGAGTCGTTGCCCTTCACTGGACCGTGTCCTGTTTCACACACGTTCGTTCTGATCACTCGCGACGCTGTCCGTCGGTCGTCGGCCGCTGCCTGCCGCGTCGCGGACTCGGAGAGCGCGGCCGGGGCAGCGACTACCGAGCGTGGGCAGCACAGTCGCCATACGTCTGCATCGGGCTTCGAACGAGCGACGACTGCGTGAACTCGACGCGGAATGTCGTGCACGCAGGCGCGTGGAGGCGAACGAGAGTCACCACGCGGAGCAGACGCTGAACGGGGAGCGTCCAGGCGATGGGGCGCTCGCGGTGGGAGTCGGGGCTACAACTGGCGACAGGACGACGGCAAGACGAGACTTCGCAGATTGGAGGACCCGCTTCGACCGTATTGCTGGTCACTCACGGAGAACCAGCCGCGGCTGGCGTCGTTGCGTTGCTTGTCCCTTAGCGCACTCACGAACGCTACGTCGCCGTTCGACTCGGTCAGCGGACGCGGATCACGCGACACGACGGGCAGCCGGCGCCACCGCCCGGACCGTTGTCACAATCTTCGGGTCCGTTGGTAATGCCGTCGCCGCAGAACTCGCCCAGTGTGCAGTCTGCGTTGCAGCCGCCATAGCCACCGACGTTGTTCTCCTCACCGTTGTCGCATTCCTCGCCGAAGCTGAGGATGCCGTCGCCACAGATGGCGGAGCACTCGCTGGGCGTCGCTTCGAAACCGGAGAGTGTGAGTTTGAACGAGGACCCTTCGGGCTGTCGCTCCGCGTGGAAGATCGTGATCTTGTAGACGCTGCCTTCTTGTAGGCCGAACTCGGCTGCCGAGTAGTTGTCGTTGTAGGTCGCGCGCGGCGGCAAATCGAGCGTGTCGTCCGGTTCGATGACTTGCGTCGTGACCGTGCCTGCGGCGGCATTGATTGTCAGTGAGCCGTTGATTGGTACGTGCACGCCACCGATGTCGACTGCCAACTTGCCGTTGAGGAACACCCAGACGTCGTCGTCCCCCGTGAAGTCCAGAGTGGCGTCCATGTCGGCTTCGTACTGGAACCAGTACTGGACTTCGCTGGTGAAGTGGAAGTTGTGCTCCGTCGCGCGGTCGAAGATGACCGACTCCCAGGGCCAGCCGTCGTAGCCGTATTGCGCCGGCACCTTGGCGCAGTTCGGTCCGCCGTTGGCTCCGCAACCGCCCAGGTTGCCGCCGATCGAATCCACCGGGAAAAACAGGGGACTGCCCTCCCAGTTGATGGTCTCGCCGCCGGTGCAGAACTGGTCTGGCGAATCGCTACACGGCAGACAGCCCGCGGCGCATTCCTCCGTTCCAGCGTCGACCCCCTCTTCGCATTCGGTAGTGCAACTCGCGGCGTCGGCTTGGGCCCTGGTGCGTGCCGCTTCCGCGTCGGCGACGTCCTCCTGTGCCGCGAGGATTTGCGGCGGGATTGCGCCAGCGTCGCCTTCGGGGATCGGACCGTACTGATTGATGGCTTGGGTCAAACGGTCGTTCGCTTGTCTCAACTGGTCGGCTGCAGTCTGGGCCGCTTGTGTCCGCGGTTGGCAGTAGTTGTTGCAACCCGAACCGAAGTCCTCGTTCATCACGTACTGGCGGCAGCTCGACTCACACTCGGCCATGCTCCCGCCTCCCGGATAGTGCTCCTCGTTGGGGCCACCGGTGGACGTGAAGTAGGTGCCTTGTGCGTCGAAGCGATTGACGTAGCCACCGCGCCCGTTGTCGAACAGCACGAGTTCATCGACCATGGTTTGCGCCCAGGCGCCGTCCCGGTACCACTGCGCGAAACTGTCGCTCGAATCGATGTAGGCTTCGGCAGAATCACCGGTGGGCGACAGCACGGGCCTGCCTTCGCCGTCGAGCTCATCCTGTACCAGGCCGCGCAGCAAGCGGGCGCGCTCGATGGTAGCCGGAGGAAGGAAGTCATCGTGGCTGGTGAAGTCGCGGAACACGCTGGGGACGCGTAGCACGCACTCGCCGTTCACCAACTCGCAGGCGGTGTCACGAATGCACGTAAAGCCCGACTCGGGCTCGCAGGTCGACGAACAGCCGTCACCGTCGATGGTGTTGCCGTCGTCGCAGCCCTCGTTGATGACCAGGCCATCGCCGCAATCCGAGGTACACGACAGACCCTCGCAGTTTGGCTCGCGCAGGCACAGCGACGAGCAGCCGTCGAACGGCACCGTGTTGCCGTCGTCACACGCCTCCGCGCCTTCCTGCACGCCGTCACCACACGTGGTGTTCGAGCACGTGCTGGGTTGCCCCTCACACTTCTTACCGAGCTCCACCTTGCATCGGTCCGAGCAGCCGTCGCCTGCCTCCAGGTTGCCGTCGTCGCACTGTTCTGACGGTGCGACGAGACCATCACCGCAGCGCGCGATGGGTTGACAGGGCTTGCCGGGCTCCGCACAGCTGTAGCCGGGGATCACGCCGAGGCAGTCGGCGTTGCAACCATCGCCGCTTTCCGTGTTGCCGTCGTCGCAGGCCTCGTCTTCCGTGAGCTCCCCGTCGCCGCATCCTTCCGGGATGACCGTAGGCTGCTCGACGATGATGCCGTCGCCTTCCTGCACGAAGCCGTCGCTCCCCGGGCCGCCTGACGGACCTCCCGAGTTCGGACCTCCGGAGCTGTTGTCACCCGAGGGCGACACAGGATTGCCTTTGGAGTCGACGGTAACCGGCTTGCCGTCGGGGCCGATGACCGTCGTCGGACCATCGTCGTCTCCGGTCCCCACCTCCGAGTTGCCTGGAGCGGGGGGAGCGTCGTCTTTGGCCGAGCAGGCGGCAACTGGCGCGAGGAGGAGACTGATGAGGACAGGGATGCGCTGGCGCATAGTGCCGAGCATCGTAGCCGTTTGCTGCCCTCCCGGCAGCCCTTGCCGCGACGCTGGTTTGGATGAGTGCGGACGAGTTCGAGCGGACGAGCATTTTCCACTCGCGGGTCGTCCTGGCCGACGGAAGGGGGACACTCGTTCCGAGTTGCAAAGGCTCGAGAGGCCCGTTTCGAGTCCGGATCAGCGGCGTGGTGCGTGCGGGATGATCGCAGGGATCCCTGGGGATGTCTCGTGACCGTTCCCCAACCGAGTCGCGCGCCTGCGCCGTCTCTCGCGGACGCGCGGCGCTCGTGCAACCCTGGCGGGCATTCATGACTCGCTTTCATCCGAACCCTGCCCGTCGCCGGCAATCGATCCCGTCGAAGCGGTATGGTCGCGCGCTCGGCGGCCTGGTGTTCGCTCGGCTTTCGGCTTGAACCGACGATGCGTGTCCGGTGGCGCCCAGTCGCCCTTTCGCCAATGGCAAGTGGCGACCCCACCAGCACGACCTGTAGATGCCCATTGGCGGTCCATCGATCGGAGTAGCCGTGGCAGATGACCCACACGGCCCGTTCAAACAGCAGCGTCCACGACGGCAACGACAATCACGGATCCATCGTCGAGTTCATGGACAAGACCTACGCACTCTACCATGAGCTCACTCGTCGAAGAAGGCGCCTATCCTCTCCGCGTTCCTCGTTGCGACTGCCTTGGAAAAAGCAACGGTCAGATGATGCACGTCGTACGTGAACGGCTTGCCATCGAAGAAATAGCTGCACGCATCAGCGTTGCAACCCGCTTCCAGAAGGCTGATGTAGGTGAAGCCAAACTCCCCCTGCAGTTGTCGGAATCGTGCGTCGGCGACATCCTCGTGCCTGAGGTGCTTCTGCTCGAGTGCGGAGATGAGTTCGGTGCGGCTACCGTAGTGGTTGATCAGTCGATCCATGTTGGTGTCGACTGCAAAGTAGCTACCAAAAACGAGAACCTTCTCGATGTTGTTCTTCTTCAAGTACCGAAGATAGGGTCGTAGGTCCTCGGGGCGAAACCAGTCGTACCTGGCAATTATCGCGACGGCGTGAATGTCGCTGAGATCCTGGCGGAATCTATCGGCGTTGAGTCGTTGGCAGGCAGCCTTTGCCGGGTGGTCTGGGTTCATCAGCGAGAGGATGTCGTCATGGGGCGGGCAGCCACCGGCCTGCGATACCTCATACGCCACCGGGTGAACGGTGTAGATGATGTTGAGCGCATCGAGCCACATGCTATCGCCGACGATCAGAAGCTTCCTGGGGTCGATGTCACAGCTCGTGTCATCGTCGCACAGTTGCGTGGCGTATTGCGTTCGAGCGGCGGACTCTGCCCGCGAGTCGAGCACGCCGGCCTTGGAGTCCTTCAAACCGATGAGGGCGACGCTCAGCGGGGCCAAGATGGAGAACGCCAATAGATACCTGCCCAGCGCTGGCTTGTCGCGGCTCGGTTTCCTGCGAAACGGACGTTCGACGTAGCGCCAGGACAAGTAGGATACAGGAACGAGCCCGGCCAGTGTCGCTGCCAATCCGAGTGTGCTCGGAGCGCCCAGCGCTTCGTATTTGGCGAACGCCAGCAAGGGTTGATGCCACAGGTAAATGCTGTAGCTCATCAACCCAGCAACCACCACGACTCGTGTCCTCAATAGCCTTCCCGCGAATACCTCCCCTCGCGAGAATGACAGCACGAGGAGAGTCCCGACGGTGGGTAGCAACATCGGGTAGCTTGGAACAGGCGTGAGCTCGTCAAAAGTGAATATCGAGGTCGAGATGAACACGAGGCCCAAAGCACTCAGCAATTCACGCGCCGGCCGCTGTACCTCGATCTCATCCAGTGATCGCTGGAGCAACGCGCCGGTGGCCCCGAGTAGTATCTCCCATCCGCGGAACGGCAGCAGGTAGAACGCTGCCGTTGGTTTGGCGTGGGCTCCCCAACAGCCGAGTGCCAAGCTCGCCAACAGTGTGAAGAGAATTGCTGCCCCGAGGAACCTTCTACCGAGCCGCCAGGTCAGGACCACGAAGACTGGAAAGAGAATGTAGTATTGCTCTTCAACGCCCAAGCTCCAGGTGTGAAGAAGCGGTTTCGTTTCTGCCGCGACGTCGAAGTAATCAGTCTCTCTCCAGAAGAGGACGTTTGATGCGAATAGCAAAATCGACCCGACGCTTCGAGCGTATACGTAGATGTCGCCCGGCGTGTACCGTAACAAGACCACGGGGGAACACGTCACGACGACGACGAGTAGCGCGGGTAGTATGCGTCTTGCTCGTCTTTCGTAGAAGTTGTACAGGGAGAAGGTTCCCTGGTTCATCTCCTCGACGATCAGCGACGTTATCAGGAAGCCGCTGATCACGAAGAACACGTCCACACCGACATAACCGCCGCTGAACGATTCCAAGCCAGCGTGGTACAAGACCACAGGCACGACAGCCAGCGCCCTCAGTCCATCGATTTCTGGTCTGTACTTCATCGTTGAGCGCGGTGGTGAGTCGGTCTGCACATCGGGGTCGAGATTCGCGGGAGCGAGGCCAGGTTGGCGCTGATGCTACCGGTTCCGACGGCCAACGTGGAGCCCCTGCGGGGCGCCAGGTGCACCGACGAGCGCTTGACCACAACCACGCCTACGCTCCTCCGCGATGTGGTTCCAAACCAGCGGCGGTTGCACGCCCGAATACACGTGTACAAGCGGTGAGACGGCCGCTCCGACGGGCGCGGATGATTTGGACGCCCCGATGGGGGATGTTCAGAGGGGGATCACTGCCGTGCTCGGCCAACGACCCTACCGGGTCGGTGACCGGCAGATGCTCGTCAAACCCACCAGGTGCTCCGAGATGGTGGTTCCTGTTCCCGCCTTTCGGGCGCAGACTGTGGTCGAAGCCTGCCTCCGGCGGATGCGGTCAAGTGCTGGGTTCCGCTGATTTCTGGACTACTTCCACCATGCGCGTGCTGATCGCCTCGAGCATTTCCCAACCGCGCTCCACGACTTGTAGTATGCGCCGGTAGGTTCTGGGATGCTGTTCACTCAACAGGGCAATGCCCATTTGCGAGTGCCCTGCGTCCAACTCGGCGTGAACTTGGAAGTACCCGGTGCTCACGAACTGCCCTAGGTGAGGTGCCACGGCGTTGTGGAAGCGATCTCCCGATGCCTCGAGCACGAGATGTACGAGCGCAGCCTTTTCGACGTTGTCGAGCGTGAGCATCTGGTAGCTAAACCAAGTCAGCAGCGCGTCAAGGAGCGGATCGGTGCTCTCAGTGGCATTGGCCCTTTGCGCAATCAACTGATCGTGACCGAACTCCTCCTGGAGATGCTGGAGGAATGGGCCGTAGTACTTGGGGTCATCGCAGAAGGCTTGCCTCACGAACATCAAGCTCTGGAAGCTACGTGAGAACCTCTGCACGCAAGCGAGGAGCGCTTCTCGCTGACGGCGGTCGTCCAGGTGCGCCACGAGCGAAAACAGGGGATGCGCCATGTACCTTTCCAGGCGTTGGGCGTTGACGTGCAAGACATGCTGCAGCGTCACGCTGTGGCTGTCTGGCGGTGTGTGCGAATTCGGTTCCTGGGGCGACGACGACTGCAACATGAATCCTGGTCCTTTCTCGTTCCCTTGGCTGTGCAACCTATTCGGCTGAAGCAAACCCGCGTCTGTTTCCCAAAGATTCCCCGTTGATCAAGACATCGCTGAATCTCATGTCGCCGTCCCGGATCAATTCGCGGGTCTGAGGTCGATTTCCCGTAGGACGCTCACCGCCGCGGAGGTCCCACTCGAGGAACTCGAGCAGCGGGTTGCGGTAGAAGTCCGAATCCCAGTCCGTGAGGAAGTCTGTTCGCATGTGATACTCGACTTGCAGCTCGTCGCCCTTGAAGTGCTTGAGTACGGGGTGAATCTCCGTGACGAGATCGCCGCACTGCTTGTCATGATCGTAGGGATGCATGTGAGGATGATTGAAGGCCGTTCCCTTGAAGTTCGGATGGCCGACACCCGGGCCGTACGTCATCATCGAGATGTAGTAGTCGTAGCACGGGTCTTGCCCCCACTCGCCCTCGCGAACGAGTTGTTGGTTCAAGTCGTAGTACCACAGGGCCTTGCCCCTCCCATCCTTCGGCAAGAGTACGACGTCGCAGAGAAAACCAATCTGCTGCCACAATGACGAGCAGTTGTTGGCTCGCTCGAGCAGTTTGTCGGCAATCGCGCTCGGGCTACATTCGATCTCGTCGTGTGGAAGAGCCTGCCGGTGGTCGCGTTCTTCGAGAATGTGAAACAGCGTTCTGACGTTGTACCTGAATCCGTGGATGAACGACGACTGTGACTTCTTGTAGTCGATGCCTTGCATCATCGTTCCTGCGAAGAACAGTCCTGGGACGTTCGTCGATTCCCAACGGCCAGTCATCGCCGGCAGGCGCCCACAGGAGCGCAGCGCAGGTTTGCAGCTGTCACCGAAGATGCTGCGGTCCATCTGAAAGCCGGTACACCGAATGACCCGGTCGTACTCGAACTGCTCGATCTCCGACTCGACCTCGGTGTGGATCGCCGACCAGCGGACGCGGAACTTGCCGTTGGGAAGCCTGGCGATGCTGTGTGTGGGACCATCGAGGATACCGTTCTGCGACTTCAGCAGGTAGCTGTCGTGGAATACGCCATTGACCGAGCGCGCGTGGCCAACGAAGTGAGTGTCGTAGGCGAGCTTCATCGGTTGGGGACTGGACAAGTGGATGTAGCTTGCATGGGCGAGGAGGTTGTTGGCCGTCTCCAGGGCGGAGTTTCCCTTCCCGAGAATCAGTACCGTCTGCCCGGTGAAGTCCTTCGGATCGACAGACATCTCCTCGTAGCCCTCGGCGAGTTCGATGCCTGGAATGTCGGGCATCCACGGCTTGAACAACCCCGAAGCGACCACGACTCGCTTGGCGGTGTACGTCGTTCCCGCTTGGCACCTGATTTCGAAGCTCTCTCCCTCTTTCTCGATGGTCTCGACTGCAGACCGATAGATGATGTTGAGTCCAAATCGTTCAGCGAAATCTCCGAGGTATCTGACGAGCGTGTCCGCTTTGGGGAAGTACTCGTCCGAATAGTCCCCAAAAGGCATTTCGTCGCCGGCGTGCGTCAACAGGCAGTTCCAGTCGTGACGCAGTTTGAAGTCGGTCTGCTCTCGACCCACGTTGATCTTGTTGATCGACAGCAGCATCCGGTGGCGCGGGTAGTCTCGAAAGAAGCTTCCGGCTTGGTCGTTGGCTTCCAACACAACGTAACTGCGACCGGCCTTCTCGAGGAAGTACGCCAGCTGCAATCCTGCAGGTCCTGCTCCTACGATGAGTGTTTCGAAGTTCTTCACTGTAGTTGTCATGGCTACTGAGCGCTTTCTTTCGTTGGGGCGACGTCAGTCAGGTGGTGCCTGCTTCTCGAACGCTGGCGGTAGGGAGAAACCCGGATCGGATGGGTGAAGGCTTGCTGCTCTTCGCGGGAGTGGCAGCGTCCAAGTCCCCCGCGAGCACGCTCCCCACGAATTTCTCGAGGGGTTCGACGTGCTCTGGCTCGGCCCACTCGGCGGCGAGGTCTTCGAGGACGTGGTGTTCATGCCGCTCTTGTCCGCCGACGAACAGTCTCACGATCGGATGTAGGAACGCGCTGTGCTGTGCGTTGTCGACGTCACGACGATGAACTCGCTCGACGTGAAACGGGTCGATGGCCTTCTCCTTGCCGTACTCCAACGTCAACACGAGCCATCTTCCGCGCGCTAGGTGTTTGTCCTTGGCCAGGTCCAGAGGTAACTCCTCGATGTACTCCGCGTGTCGGGGGCCACTGTCCAGTTGTACGAGATCTGCCAAGAAGCCGGGCTGCTGCCAGAGAGCCGAGGAGACGTTCATGCGGGCCAACAGCGCCTGGGCTATCTCCGGAGAGGAAAGGTCGACAGCTCGAGTGGGCCATGGTGTTTCGTGGTAGCGGTCTTCGAGGATCCGACTGAGCGCTCGAATGTTGTAGCGAAAGCCGTGAATGAACGAGGACATGTACTGCTTGTAATCGCGATACTGCATGAGCGTTCCCGCGAAGAATAGGTCGGGGACGTTTGGCGATTCCCACTCGGACGTCATCTTGGGCAGGCGTTGGCAGTCGGTGAGCTCCGGTTTGCAGTCGACGTCGAAGATGCTCGCATCGAAACGAAAGCCGGTGCACAAGATGACCCGATCGTAAGTGAGTGTTTCCACCTCTCCGGCTGCATGGGCGTAAGAGAACGTGACGTCGAACTCCTTGCCTCGCCGTGCTATCTGCTGGACTTCTGCGTCTAGGATGGCGTTCTGTGACTTCAGTTGGTACGTATCGAGTAGGTTGTTGTTGACCGCGCGGAGGTTGCCGACGAAATGCGTCTGCCAGGCCATGCGCAGCGGGGTCGGACTGGCCAAGTGTATGGACGCGGCTGTGGGGATCAGCGCGTCGGCCGTCTCGAAGGCGGAGTTGCCTTTTCCAACGATCAGCACGCGCTGATTGGCAAACGATTGCGGGTGAACCGAAACGTCGGTGTAGTGCTCGCAGAGCTCCACACCCTGAAAATCCGGCGTCCAACCTTTCGAGACGCCCGTCGCGACGACAAGGCGATCGCAGCTGCGTTGTCTGCCGTCGGTGGACGTCACGATGAAACGACCGCGGGGCGATTCCCGCGAAACCCGCTGTACGTCGAAGCCGTACTCCACCTCTATCTCGTGAAATCTCACGAACGCATCGAGGTAGGCGACGAGGTCGTCGGCGTCAGGAAAATAGGCGCGAGAGAAGTCCGCGAACAGTGGGCCCTCTTCGTCCGAGATCAGGGAGTTCCAATCCCAGCGCAGGTTCTTCTCGGGGTCCTTGACGCCAGTGAATACCTTGTTGATCGACAGTAGCTTGCGATGCCGGGGATAGTCTTTGAAGAAGGAACCCGGAATTCGCGCCTTGTCGATGACCACGTGGTCGATGCCCGCGCGTTTCAAGAAGTAGGAAAGCTGTATGCCGGCTGGACCAGCTCCGAGGATCATGTACGTTGTGTGGGACACTACCTGTCTCCTTCCTTGTTACCTGATGGGTTACAGTGTGCGTGGGGGCGGCGCGGCGAATACGAAAGCGATTCTGAAGTCCGCATAGGTCTCGATCCCGTGGGCGAAACGACTTTGGTGGCTCGGGCGACCCGCAGCGGCGAGGTTGCGGATTCTGTCAGATGCTGTGTTCATCATTGGTGGTCAGGCGCTGTCCCACACCGAAGAGTGCCTAGTCGTCGTTCCAGCTTCCCCAGTGTGTGGAGGACTTACTGGTCGCTGTTCAGGAGGGCCGGTTCGTACGTCTCGACGCGAGATGGGGATAACAAATCGACGGCAGAGTGTGCTTCCGCGTGGTAAGCGGAAGTTCGCGAGGAGAGAACACACATGAGCGAAATCCGTGGGCGTGGGTACATGTTGTCGGCGATGGCGCGGTTCCTGCGCGAGAAAGTGGGCGAAGCAGCTTGGGCAGAGATGTCCGCCAGTTTTTCCCCGGAGTTGCAGAAGATACTCGTCTCCGGCGTGGACTCCGCCGGTTGGTATGAGATTTCATTGATGAACGAGATCATCGAGCACGTCGTCGAGCATGTGGGGGCGAACGATTCGGGAAAGGCAAAGGACATCCTTTATGAATGCGGCCAGTACGCGGCGTCAGCGGCAGCGAACTCGTTTCTCCGGGTACTGTTGAAGATGCTGACTCCAGCGCTTCTCGTGAAGAAGGCTGACAAGCTGCTTCGGCGCGACTTCTCCGAAGGACGTATGCAGGCGGAACTTGGCGACAACTGTCTCAAGGTGCACCTCATCGACGTGAAGGGGTTGCCCTACATTGGCGGGTACGGGCCCGGATTCGTCGCCTTCTCGCTCGAGGCCATGGGAAAGCGGATCTCGAATGTGGAGTTTCACGATTGGGATCTGGAGCGGCCCAGGTTGGAACGAGTTGGGTTTACGATACATTGGGCGGCCTGAAGCTCAGGGCGTCAACATCCCACGGGTTGCGGCCGCGCCGCGCGCTGCGTGTTCTAGGAGAACAACGGCCCCCCAGTGCGCGGTTCCGAGCTGGCGCGGATCCGGTTCTGGGCGCAGTTGCGCGAGGCGCACGAGCAATGGGGCTCTGCGCAATCGAGTCGCTTCCCGCATCACCGAGTGCAACTGAGTCACGGACCAGCCCAACTTCTCGAAGAACGCCACGCCGTTTGGGGGAGCGAACTTCAGTGGCGCCCGTTCGAAGGCTTGTCCGGTGCCCTTCTGCATCAGCGCCAGGACTCTTGGCGAGAAGAAGTCGACGAGCCACCAGCGCAGGCTCGAGTGGGCAATCAGACCGTCCGAAAGCGCGGTGATGGCATGGTCATCGAGATAGACCAGGACGCCCTCACTGATGACGAGAACGTCGTTGTTGGATGTGCTGACGTCCTTCAACAGTGCCTCGCGGGCCGCCTGGTTCGCGAGATCCAGTCGCACTCGTTCGAGTGAACACGAGGGAGTGGCGTCTCGCAGCAACGCTTCCTTTTCGTCGATGATCGCCGGCATATCGGCTTCCACCCAGCTGAGGGAAGGTGGCAAGCGAAGCCGATAGGGGCGAGTGTCGAAGCCTGCGCCCAGGTTCACGATACAGTCGCAGCCCTGCGAGACGGCGGTTGCGACGATGTCGTCGATGAGTTTCGTCCGCACGACTAGCGGCCATCCGCTCCGCAGGTGACGCGGTGCGAGCGCTGTCATGGCCAAACCGTCGTTGCCCGCTAGCTGCCCTGCGTACGGGTCGTGAAACAGTGCGTCGGGGCGCTCTGACTCAGCTGCGCGATAGCTTGCAACCCAGCGGGCGGTGTCAGAAACGTTGCTGACGAGAGGCAAACCGCCACGTCGACCCGTTCTCATCTGGCTGAATGCTTCCTCCAAGGGGGGCTCCATCTACTTGTCGGTCTCGGTGTTGTTGGTTGGCCTGTCTAACCCAAGCATCGCTTTCAGTGCGTCCACGACGTGTGGCAACGCCTGAACGCGTCCTGGTGCCACGCCTGACTCCCGGGTATACCCTGTGCCCGCAGTCCCGATTTCCGGTCCTCTCGGGTGGTGTTTGGGCAGCGCGGTGCGTGAGTTCACCGGTGGGCAGTGCGCCTGAACGGACCGCTGGTTGGGTGCCCGGTGCATAGGGTGTCGGCTTGTGAGTGAACGTGTAAACACCTGCCAGCATCTCCCCAGTTACGGTCGAATGTGTACTCCCGTATGGACAGCGTGTAGCTTGGGGTAGAGCGACCTGTAAAGCGCGACTTCGTGCCGCGCCGGGTGACCGAACTCCGGGGAGATTCTCGACGCCGGGGGCTTAACTTTGGAGTTTTGCGGCCGTGAGCGCGGCCCAACACGGATGCTTGGGAGGCAGAGCAAAGCGCTCGGTTCTTCCTGTCTAGTCAATGTTGGTTGAAATTCTGGAAATCTGTCAGGGTCTCGTGTACGCGCGGAGCGGTGCGCTTTTGCGGCGGTTTACACCTGTTGCGGAAACAAGGTATCCCACGTCACTCCCGTGAGAAGTCGGGGGGGCCGCCAATGCCTACGCGGTAAGAACCAGGTCCAGGATTTGGACAGATCGGGATAACGTAGTTTCGTTGTTTAGGCTCCGTGAAACACTCTCGCAACTTCTCGTACGCGTCGTGAGAGGTGGCAAGCGGCGATGGACGTTGCCAGTTCGCGGTCGCCCGCGGTTACCGGTGCCCAGAGCCAAGAGGAAGCAGCGGCGACGATGGGCCGCCCCCTGTAGGGGACGCTGATGCGGAGCGTGGCGCCTGAAGGAGCTGAAGGCGCCTGCCTGATTCACTGGCCTGCTACGCAGCTTCCGGGACCACGTCGCGTCTCCTGTCTTTGCGGAGCCGGCGCTTCTGCTCTTTCCAGAGACCGACTGATCTGCGGAGCACGACCAGTGGATACCCGTCGCCGACGAGGTGGAGGCCGATGGCGCCGGGCAAGCCGAGTGGGGAGAGTACCAGGTAGCAGGCGGCAGCAGTAAACAGGCCGTGGAAAACCAGGCTGGTGCGCCCCTGGTACGCATGCGCGGCTATTGAAGCGAGGAAGCCAATCACGACTGTCCACTCGGTGCCAGTCAGGGAGTACAGCCAGTGAACGGCGACGCCGCGAAACATCCACTCTTCGGTAATGGGGTTGAGTCCGGCCAAACCAATTGCGAAGTAGCACTTCTGGCGCTTGGAGCGAGGGTACGTTCGTCGAAGGCTGTCGACGCTATTCGTCAGGGAGTGCTGGCGGAGGCCAAAGGCCTGATAGAGCACAGCTGCCGCGTAGTAAACAAGCGGGTAGAACGAGGCTCCACCAGCAAGAGCGGCCAACGGGTGAACGACAGGGGTGCCGACGTCGCGAGGAGTCCACAATTGAGCAAGTCCCGTTGTGGTCATGACTCCGACCCAGAGGAGCTGCCAGCTGAGCAGCCAGGCACCACTGTTCGCGCGCGTTTTCAGACGCGACCGCCTGGTGCCCTTGGTTCGGCGGAGCACTACCCAGAGACTGGCCGTCGCCAGGTAGGCGATCGATGCCAGGACGAACAGCAAAAGGAAAGCGGAGCCACCGGGCACACGGAGAAGACTAAGGCTTGTGCCTTGCGAGCTCAAGCGGACTTGTGGTCGAGCGGCGCAGCGGAAAGGGGGGACGACTAGTGCTTGCTCATTTAGTGCACTGCGATCACCGAGCAGTGCGCGTGCATCAGTACGGATTCGGTGGTCGAGCCGAGCGCGATGCGCTGTACACCGGTGCGGCCGTGGCTGCCCATCACGATCAGTTCGGCGCCATGGTCGCTCGCCACGTGCACAATTGCTTCGTCCGTCGCTGAGCCCGCGCTGACCAGCACGCGTCCTGTGACGCCAGCGCGTGTCAGTTGGTCTCGCAACAGCTGTTGGGTGGCTGCCTCGACCTGTCGCAATGTCTCTTCGTCCATTTGCGGGGGGATTGGACCAAACGCTGACAAGCTCGACCACAGTGGCGACGCCAATTCGATGTGATGGTGCAGAACGATCTCGTAGTCTAGCGCGCGCGCCTCGCTGACGGCGAATTCCAGCGCGCGCTGGGCCACTTCGGAGAAATCCGTGGTGACCAACATGCGTCGACTGGGCGCATGCGATCGAGCCAAGAGCACGGGACAGGGAGCGGTACGGGCGACGCGTCGGGCTACACTGCCGAGCACGAGCCGTGCAAACCCGGAGTGGCCGCGATGTCCCACGACGAGCAGGCGAGCCCCGACCTGATCAGCCTTGCTCACGATCGCCGCGTGGGGCGTTTCGGCGACGTCGACCTCGATGCGCAGTTGCCCTTTCTTCAGCCCGAGCGCTTGTTCTTCGACCAGCTTGGTGACGCGCTCCGAAACGCGTCGCATCAGTTCCGGTTCGTCGCCGCGATCGTAGCCGGGCAAGTTTCCCATTTCGGCGACGATGGGGATGGGCCGATGCACGACGTGCAATACCGTCATCGGCGTATTCGTCGTCTTTGCTCGCAGCGCGCCCTGCTGCAATGCTTCGCGCGCGCTGCCGTCGAATCCGACGGCCACCAAGATGGGGTGGTCGGTACTGACTTCTTCGTCCGTCATGACTGTGACACTTAGCTCGAAACGCTCGACGCGGTAAGGGCCAACGGGCGGCGCGTTCGCGCAGCTTTTGCGGGTCACCGTGAGCCGGCAGGTCGACGTTTCAATGGCGAGCGATTCGTGCCTCTCCGACCCAAAAATAACGGCTGGATGCAGCCGCACTGACTCGCGCTCGCGAACCAGGTCACCGTCCCGTCCACGTTACCGGCCACGGCACGTCGCCTTGAAGTCTCCCGGGCAGATGCGGAGCGAATCGCTGGCTCCTTGGCGCGTGGCGACCACCGGGTTTTCTCTTGGCCACGCCTCGCTCGTGTTGCATCGGATGGGCGTTCACGAATCGCGAATGCGCACCTGGGCTTGCTCTCAAGCTAGGCCGTCGGGTGACTCCAGAACGTTGCGTACCTGACGCGTCAGCACTGCGGCGCTGAAAGGCTTCTGCAGGAACGCCACTTCGCCTCGCAAGATCCCGTGCCTGAGGATTGCGTCGTCGGGGTAGCCCGAAACATATAGAACACGAATCGCCGGTTTGATGCTGCGAGCGCGTTCGACCATTTCACGACCACTGATGCCCGGCATCACGACATCGGTGATAATCAAGTCGATGCGTTCGGCATGCTTCTCGAACGTGCGCAGAGCTTCGGCAGCATTGGCCGCTTCGTGAACGGTGTAACCGCTGTCGGAAAGGGCGCGGCTGGTGACCAAGCGCACGGCCTGGTCATCTTCCACGAGTAGCACGGTCTCTGTTCCCCGCGCATCTCTCGCCGGACGCGGACGGACCGGCCCCGTCTCGCGAGCCGCGCCATCAGCCGCGGGAAAGTACAAGTAGAAGCACGAGCCTCGCCCCAACTCACTGTCCACGTGAACGTAGCCACCCGACTGTTGGACGATGCCGTATACCATCGCCAAGCCCAACCCGGTTCCCTTTCCAACCTCTTTGGTGGTGAAGAACGGGTCGAAGATTCGCGCTCGAACCTCGACTGGAATACCCGTACCCGTATCCCGAACGCTCATCAGAACGTAGCGCGCTCGTGCGACGCCGCGGGACGTGTGTACGCTACCGGGAGCGACGTCGACGTTGAGAATCTCGATCGTCAATTCGCCGCCACGGGGCATGGCATCGCGCGCATTGACGGCAAGGTTGATGATCGCCTGTTCGATCTGTCCAGGATCGACCTCGATCGCCCACAAGTCCGGCTCACTTCGCAGGGTGAACTCGACATCTTCTCCGAGCAAGCGTTCGAGCAATTGCGCAACCGTGCTCACGAGTGTGTGAAGCCCGACGACCTCGGGTTTGAGTACTTGCTTTCGACTGAACGCGAGCAGCTGGTTTGTGAGACCGCCCGCTTTGGTGCCCGCGTCCTGAATTTCCTCGACGACTTGGCGGTCGGCCGCGGCCAACGTCTCGGACGATAGCAACATGTCGCAGCAGCCGGCGACGACCGTGAGCAGGTTGTTGAAGTCGTGAGCGACCCCCGCCGCGAGTCCGCCGATCGCTTCGAGCTTTTGGGCTTGGCTGACCCGGGCTTCCAACTCGCGACGCTCCGCCTCGACCTTGCGCAGTGCGTCTTCAGCCAACTTGCGCTCCGTGATGTCTCGCCCCTCGGGGATGAGTAGCACCACCTTGCCGTCTTCATTGCGAACCGGCTTGAGTGAGAAGTCGACGGTGTGCAAGCTCCCATCGGCTCCTGGGTGTGTGGCCTCCATGCGCACGAACTGCCCGGCCGCCGCGGTGAGGACGGCCTTCCTCACTCGAGCCTGCAGTTCCGAAGAGTGTGCCCACCAGATCGTCTCCCAGAACGGTTTGCCAACGACCTCTTCTTCGCTGATGCCGGCGAAGTCCAACGCCGTCCGGTTGGCTTCGATCACGGTGCCTTCGACATCCAGCAGTCCGGTGAACTGGAAGGTCTGATCGAAGATGGCGCGGAAGCGCTGTTCACTGTGCTGCAGCGCCTCCTCCGCTCGCTTTCGCGCCGTGATGTCGGTGAAGAACGTCGCGAACCGCCCATCGGTGATCGGCGAAGCCACGACGTGCAGCCATTGCCCCGTTGGCTCGTGCCACATTTCCGTGTGAGCCGGGCGTCGCAAGGGCGCATGGGACTCCCACCATTGCTGGATGTACTCCGACGGAAGCTGATACAGCTCGGTGGCGCGCTTCCCGACGGCCGCAGCAATCGTGTAGGGAGAGTGATGCTCGAAGGCTGGATTGGCGGCGAGGATGACGTAGTCGATCACGTGGCCATCGCCGTCTCGCACCGCTTCGTTGATCGCCACGCCTTCGTCCATGTCTTCGAACAGGCGGCGATACCGTTGTTCGCTGTCGCGCAGTTCCTGTTCAGCCTGCAGCCGTTGGCTGATGTCACGCAGCGCGACGACGCTGCCGAGCGCAGGGCCCTGTCCTCGTCGGTTGCCCGAGATGGGCGTGGCGATGAGCTCGATTGGAACCGTCGAACCATCGCGCGCCCGCAACGTGGCAACTTTTGGGCTCGCGCCTGGCTCGCTCAGCTCGATTCCCACGCCCAGAACGGTACCCTCGGGTTTCTCCAACGGTTCGACACGCAGCACTTCATCGATGGGGAGCCCTTGCGCATCGAGCAGTTTCCAGTCGGTGAGCGCTTCCGCTACGGGATTCATGAAGCTGATGCGCCCTGCGGAGTCCGTCGAGATGACCCCCTCACCGATACTGGCTAGCATCGCCGCGTAGCGCTTTTCCGACTCCTCAATGCGCCGTTCCAAGCTGTTGCGCCGCAACGCCATCTCCAACGTTGCGACCAGTTCGGCCTCGTCGAAGGGCTTGAGCACGTAGCCAAACGAGTCCGTTTCGCTGACGCGTCGGAGCATGTCCACGTCGGAGTGGCCAACTAGCAGGACGCTGGGGATCCTCTGCCTGCGCCAGATTACCGAGGTTGCTTCGACACCGCCGAACTCGCCCGCCAGGCGGGCGTCCATCAGTACGAGGTCGGGTTGGTGGCGGCCAACGGAGTCGATCGCGGCGTTTGTCGAGCCCACGACGTCGACCACTCCAGCGCCCAATCGAGTCAGCCGAAGTCGCAGATCCTCCGCAACCGTCGCCTCGCTTTCGGCGACCACCAGCTTGGTTTCTTGGAGTCCCCTACCCATGTTCCAGCTCCGGACGTGGCGCGTCGGATCGAGTTCGTGCAAGATGTCCAGCGCATGGATGGCGTTTGCTCGCGACGCATGAGCGAAGCCGTTTGCCGCCGCCTTCGAGGCGCGACGCTGTCCCATTTCGTTGCGCTGGCGGCATCCCTCGGTCCAGCGTTCGACCCTATCAAACCGCGCTCGGGAGCGACAGCGTGACGGTAGCTGTCGGACGGCGGTGTGCACAGCGTCGGTCAAGTCCGGTGACGCGTTGCGTTGTGTGTCGCCCTTGCGGTTACCACCCAGATCGATTCTCGACGGGACACAGACACGAGCTGTCGTCGCTCGAATCGATCAGTCCGCAATCGTCGTCGTCGCGGGTGCGGTAGCAGCAGACGCAAACGTCGGCGCGTCGGCTCATTCGAGCACGCAGGCCTCGAACTGGCTAGCCGGGTTTTGGGCGTGTTGATGGACCAGCAGCCCCTTGATGACGGGGGCTTGGCTCGAGCTGACGGTGGCGTCGAGCGACAGCCAGCCCCGTTCGCACTCGAAAGATACTTCCGCTTGGAATGGGGTCTCGACTCGTAGCGGCTGCGACCAACGACACGCGCCCAGTGCTTCGCGGCTCGATTGCAGCACCGCGGCCACGCGCGAGAATGGCACGGCGACACGAAAGGTTTCCGCGAACCAGTGTTGGTACTGCGCTTGGCTCAGGGGGGACTCTTGCTCGACCAGCTGACGAACCAGCGTTTGGTAGCCCTCTGCGATAGGAGTACGTCGGGGTCGCATGTCCCCCGTCTGCGCGACTCGTCGCAACCAGTTCACGGTCAGCTGGATGAGCGCCGCTGCATCGGCGCCATTGGTGAGGGTGACCAGGCCGACACCTCGCTGCGGCACGAAGGCAACCATCGCGGCGTGTCCCTCAGTGGCGCCGGCGTGCGTGACCAGGTGTTCGAAATCGCACGCCTGACCGACGCCCCAGGCCAGCCCTGTGCCGCCGACCCGAACCAACGACGCCGGCTGTTTGGAGTCGATTCGTTTTGCGGCGCCCGGCGGCTCATCGGCCGCGTTTCGTTGATTGACGGTACCGTGGCTCGGTACTTTCAACCGAGCGGATATGCGATCGACGACCTGATAGTTCGTGGCCTCTCGGATGGAACTGGGACGCAACCACTCACCACGACGAGATGGGCGCGCCGTTTGCGGAGCCCACGCGGTCACCAACGCTGCAACGTAGCGCCCCATGTCAGTCACGGTGGAGTACAGGCCACCCATGGATGCTGCCGCACCGAGCTGCCACTCGGGTACGAAGGTCGCGACACCGTCGCGAACGTGGTGGGGGCGCGCCAGGCGTTCGGGGGCATAGCGGGTCATCTCGAAGCCCGTGTCAGTCATCTTCAGCGGGTGCAGGACGCGTTCTGCCAAGTATCGGTCGTACGGCATCGACGCTGCGCGCCCGACCACCAACCCAGCAATTGCGGCGCCGTAGTTCGAGTATGCGTTCACTCTGCCCGGGCTACTCGACAACCGCACGCCGTGCAGGCCGCCCAAGAGCTGCTGCTCGCTCATGGGAGGCAGGTCCGGCTGTGAGTAGGTCAAGTTACCCAGCGCGGGCATGCCGGACGTGTGGGTCAGCAAGTGGCGCAGACTGATCGGTGCCGAGCCGAATTCGGGATAGACTACCGAGGACAACTCGGGCAACCAGTCCGAGGCGGGGGCATCCAAGTTCAACAGACCGCGATCTCGCAGTTGCAGCGCGGCCAAGCCGATGAACGTCTTGGAGATCGAGCCGATGCGGAACACAGTGTTCGTCGTCACCTCTGTTGCCGTACCCACACGCAGAACACCGCCGACACCCGTGGCTGCGATCGAATCGTCGATGACGAAGGCCCAGGCCCAGCCCGGCGCCTCCAACTGGGCGAGCTCCCGATCGAACTCGGGGCGCAAGCGCTCGATGTGGGCCCGTAGCTTGGCGTTCCGCTCGGGATCGCTGAACTGGAGCAACGGCACACTGGTGTCGACTCGCAGCGCCGTAGGGGCCACTGCACCCACGGGTTTCGTCGCGGGTGTTGCGGTGGGTGCCGTTCTGGTCTCGGCCTGGCCCGGCTCCGGTTGTGTCGACGCAACGGTGATGGTTCCGGACGCACAGCCCACCGGCGCCCCGCCGAGCGCTACGAGAATGAGCCACGGAGGCGGCGAAAGATGGCGCGCCTTGCGCTGCAAGTGCTCATCTTTGCATGCGCGTTTTGCGACGAGTTTCGTCTGAGTCGGCGTGAGGTTCATCGGGGGACGATGGTGCCAACAACGGTGATCACGTTCTTGGATAGCATTGCGTTGAGCGGTTCGTGCCACGCCCTCGAGGGAGGCGGGGGGCCAACACTCATTCGATTGGCAGCTCGGGTTGTTGCAGCAAGTCGCTTGGAGGCCCTTGCCCATCGAGTGCCAGCAGGAACGCCACCAGATCGTCGAGTTCCGTGTCATCGAGTTCCAGCGGAGATATCTCAGGCGTCCCGACGAAGCCGCTCGTGGCTCCGCCTCGGTTGAACAGTCGCACCACGTCGTGCAAGCTGCGGTACTCGCCGTTGTGCATGAAGCTCGGACGCTTGCCCATGCACCGCAGCCAGGGGTGCGAAAGGCGCCCAGCAGTGTCGAGAGATCGTTCGGGATCCGTTTCAGGCGCTCGTCGTACCCGTCGCTGTACTCGCTCTGTGAGCCCAAGGGATCTTCGAGGGCGAGCGACAACCCGACCGCCACGCCTGGGTCGTCGGTCGTGTCGACTCCGGTGAACGGACCCAGTCCGCCAGGAGTGCCCACGTTGTGGAACCATTGATCCGTGAGGAACGGGCCGGAGTGGCAGTTGTCACACTCGGAGCGAATGAACACTTCTGCACCGCGGATTTCTGCGTCGCTCAGCGCGTCGTCGTTGCCTTGCATCCACTCGTCGAAACGGCTCGTCCCGCAACTCAGTTGGCGCAAGTACGCCGCGATCGCTTTGCCGAAGTTGACGACCACGCGAATGACGTCTTCGTCGTCGTGCCCCAGCTGCTGGCAGCTCGCGGGATCGGTGACCAGAGACGTGCACCCCGCTTCTGTGGGCCCGAGCGCGGAGTAGACGACGCGCAGGGTCCTAGGGATTGGGTCGTTGCCTGGGCGCGGCAAGGCTCGAGGACGGTGTCGTCGTCGAACTGCTGGATGCGGCGCGTCATGTCGACGTCCCCCGCTTTATCGCCATACCTCTGGCTGCGCGCGATGCGGAGGAGCGCCGCTCGGGGACGCCCATCGCTCGACGGGATTCGTCCTCCCGTTTCGTGCGAGTGAGTGCTGGGTTCGAGTTTACCGGGTTCGAGGTTACTGGGTCGCGAGTGACTGTAGTCGTCGTTGGCGGATTAGCCGCGGACGCGATCGGATTGCCCATGCCAGTTGATGTTAGCTGAATCGAGTCATCCCGTCCCAACGAGCGTCGTCCCTCGAGCGAGGAGGTGCACAGTCGGTTTGTCGCGCAGCGATGTGCCTGATAGTCCAAAGCGCTGAGCTTTCTCCCATCCGCCAAAAGCCGCAGCGTTTTCATGTGCGCCTCCCGCACCCGGTCCGCCGCATTCTTCAAGAAATCACTAGCGACGCGCCGAGTCACCACATACAACAGTAGGCGTCGCAGCGCGAGTCGAGCCAGGGATCTCGAGCGACTGAAAATCGGAGGCAGGGGAATCATCGGCGAGTTGATGGTCCCAGCTGGATGGACCAAGAAAGGTGAACGTGCGAGGTCAGCCGCGAAGCGAGTGGGTCAGCTCAACCGGTTCCGTCCGAGGCCGAACTCGGGCCACATTCCTTCATCTCGTTGTCGTGCTTGCCTCGGCCTTGGGCTGTAACGCGCTGTTCGACATCGAAGATCCGAAGCAGACCCGTCGAACCGACGTCGATGACGAGGTGTCCGGTGGTGTGAATGCGAGTGATGCCGGACTCAGCTGCGTTTTGACCTCCAACTGCCCGCGCGACGAGATCTGCGTTTTCCGCGTCTGCAGTACGCCGTGTGACGAAGATCGGGATTGCGCCTACCGCGCGCGTTGCTTGCGTACGGAGGATGGCACGGCGTGCGTCTTCGCTGATGCCACCAATTGCGAAAGCGACGATGACTGCCCGAGCGGTGCGGCGTGCGTCGATGGCGATTGTCGCAACCGCTGCGGAGAAGGAGGCGACGACGAAGCGTGCTTGGGCGATCAGCAATGCGACCAGGGGAGTTGCGTCAGCACCAACCCGGAGCACGAAGCACCACCGCAGCTCGATGCCTCGATGCCGTCGGGTCGAGACGACGATTCCGAGACAGACGACGATACTGATGACAGCATCGTCGACGAAGACGAGCGCGACACCGATGACGCGCCGGCGGAGGACGACGATACTGATGACACGCTGGGTGATCCCGGAACGGACGATTCCTCTGGTGGGGAGTGCCTGACCGGGAACACTCACTGCTCGGACGGCCAAGTCGAGACCTGTAACGATTCCGGTCAGTGGGTGGTGACCGCCAACTGCCAGTACCTGTGCGATGAGGGTGAGTGCACTGGCGACTGCAAACCGAAGGACACCGCCTGCAGTGACGACACTGCACGGACTTGCGACGAGACGGGAACGTGGAACGACGTCCAGTGTCCCGGGACGTGTCAGGCCGGACAGTGTGTGGACAAATGCACGGAAGGTATTTTCGATTGCTCGGCAGCGGACCGAGTGGAATGCGTTTCTGGAGATTGGGTCAAGTCGGAGACGTGCCCCTTCGTGTGCAGCAAGGGGGAGTGCATCGGAGAGTGTTCCCCCGGGGATACCTCGTGCCAAGACAACATGCTGCTCACTTGCGACAGTCTTGGTTCATGGGATGGCGGGGTCGCTTGTCAGTTCGCTTGCGTCGATGACGAGTGCGGTGGGATCTGTAAGCCTGGTTTGACTCGCTGCTTGGATCCGACGACCGAACAGACCTGTGACGCGCTGGGCGCGTGGTCGAACGACGAAGAATGCCCATTGGGGTGCCAGGGCGACGCGTGCGTCGAGGGTTGCGATGACAGCGCGGCGCCGCGGTGCTCGGTCGATGGCCGCAGCGTCGAGACGTGCAGCGGGGGCGTGTGGGTGGGGAGCTCGTGCGAGTTTGCCTGCGCTTCGGGCGTGTGCGGGGGCTCGTGCGTTCCGGGCACGACGCAATGTCTCGACAACGCAACTCAACAGACCTGCACCGTCACGGGTCAGTGGGGGAGCACCCTGACTTGTCCCAACGCATGTGTGGACGACACCTGTGGAGGGTCTTGCAAGCCGGGTACGACGCGTTGCCTCGACGGCGACACCGAGGAGGTTTGCGACGACGACGGGGAGTGGACGCTGTTCAACGACTGTGCCGGCGTGTGTACCGCAGATGCCTGTACCGGAGTCTGTTCTCCCAACGACACCCGCTGCCTCAACTCGACCCAGGAGCAGACGTGTAACGCCTCGGGACAATGGACCGGCACAACGACGTGTCAGTACGCGTGCGTGGGCAAAGCGTGTGGAGGAAGTTGTTCGCCCGGGGCGACGCAGTGTTTCGACACGAGTGCCGAGCAGACGTGCCAATCCAACGCGTCCTGGGGCACTCCTTCGGCGTGCCCCTTCGTCTGCACAGGCGACAAGTGCGGCGGAAGCTGCGCTCCCGACAGTACTCAGTGCTTTGACGGCACCTCGGTTCAAACGTGCCAGAGCGATGGAACCTGGGGATCCGCCACGGCTTGTCAGTATGCCTGCGTCGGTTCGGCGTGCGGGGGCCTGTGCAAGCCAGGCGCGACGCAATGCGCAGACAGCACAGCGCAACAAGTCTGCTCCGCTTCCGGCCAGTGGGGACCAGCGCAGGCCTGTCAATACGTGTGCACCGGAACCGCGTGTGGCGGGCAATGCGTACCAAACGATACCAAGTGTGCCTCGCTGACGGCAGTTCAGACGTGTCAAAGTAATGGCACGTGGGGCGCCGCGTCGAACTGTTCGTTCGCTTGCGTGGGGAAGACTTGTGGAGGGTCCTGCGTTCCCGGAAA
Source organism: Deltaproteobacteria bacterium (assembly GCA_003235365.1). Lineage (GTDB taxonomy): Bacteria > Myxococcota_A > Polyangia > Polyangiales > Polyangiaceae > SZUA-265. The sequence continues at coordinate 6,656 of QJWJ01000537.1, read as the reverse complement.
CGAACAGTGCGCGAGCAATCGCCCACAGCTCTGTGACAACGAAGGCGTCTGGCAAAACAATGGCAATGCTTGCAACAGCTCGGAGATCTGCAAGGTCAACGCCGGTTCTGCCGGGTGCTTTCCGAATCCACCCTACTACCTGGGTGAGCACTCGCGGCTTGCGGATGATTCCGGGTTGCCGAAGGACTACTTGATCGCGCTTCCGGTTCACTTCGACAGCAAGGCTCGAATCCAGAAGTTTGGCGTGATTGGACGCTCGGCGACACCGGCCAGCAACGTCGTGATGGCATTGTACACGGACAACGGTGGTGCGCCCGATAGCCTCGTGGTCGGTTCCGTGGTGGGAACGATGGCTGTCGGGGAAGTGGAGATGAATCCTTCGATCACGACCACGGTGCCGGCGGGAGATTACTGGTTGGCGGCCATGTTCAGCAGTACTGGCTCCACGTATGAGGGCGCCGGGGCGGGCTACGTCTATGCGGCGGACTTCGGCTACGCGAGCGGAATGCCGAACGACTTCCCACTGGCCGCTCCCGTGCCCAACCGGGCCGTGAACTTCTATCTTCTGGTCCAGGACCAGCCTTAGCGTGTGATTGCCGTGTCGGCAAACACTCAGACAGCGCATACCCCGTCGCGCAGTGGAGATGCATTGATGAAAAGTAGAATGCTTGCAGCAAAATTCGGCTTGATGGCTTTGGCGTTAATCTGCCAGGTTCTGTCCCCTGGGGTCGTCCAAGCTCAGCCTGAGGGGACACTGTGTGTGCCAGAAGCCTGGGGTGTTCCCGGCAAAGGCGGGCCTCCACAGTGGCTTACTGGCACGAACGTCGATCCGAAACTCGACGACCCGCGGTGGGTGGGTTCCACGTCACAGCTGTACCCCATCTCGGGGTCGTCGACCCAGGCCGAATTTCGTGCGCTGGTCAAGAGCAACGTCCTGTACGTCTCTTTTCACACGTTGGTCGACCCCGCCGGAACCGGTGCGGCACAGGAAGACTGGGTCTACTTGGCGCTGGCGCAGAACGATGCGAGTGTCGCGAAGATAGTCGGCGTCAAGGTCAACACCACCACCGACTCTGACGACGTGCAATCAGGTGGCGGCGTGACGAGCGCTCACTACTTCACGGCCCCGTCGCCAACCGGAGCGTGGGTTCCCGATTCCGTCAGTGATCCGAAGTGGGCGCAGGACGTCGGAGTGTGGCGCAAGAGCAGTACCGAGTGGGCGATCAACTTCAAGGTGGAGTTGGGGCCATTGGGAATCGCAGCGTCGCCCATGCGCATGTGGGGGGGCATCGTGGTCCAGGCAACCACGGGCATTCCACAGTACGTGACGTATTCCTGGCCGGTTGGCACCACGGGAGCGATCAGTGCGTCCGGCGGCACACCACCCCCGGGGCTCGCAGGCACGCCCGACACGATCACCGACATCGATGAGTGGGGAGAGGTGAATCTCGGCAGTGGCGTTGCGTGTACTGATGGAGTGTCGCTCGCGTGGAACCAGATCGGCGTCGTGAACGGCGCAAACCTGGGGCACGAGATTCACACAATCAGCAACAACACCTTCGCCGCTCGGCCGAGCTACAACGGGACGGCCACGCCGGCCCAAAACAAAATCGCGGCGAGATTCCGCATCGCCAACTGGGGTTCGACCTCCGGCGACAACTGGACTGATCTCGAAGGGCTGACGGCCGTTCAGAGCAACCCTGCGGGCAACATGGAGAAGTCCTGTCAGCAAGGTGCTGCCAGCGGTTCGGATCCCCCTCCGTGCCCGGAACTCGAGGTCGGCCAACAGAAGCACCAGTGCATGTTGGTGACGCTCGGCCCCGGCACCACCCCGGGTGCGTCGGGCGTCACCTTTCTCAACGACAGCGTCTACCGCAACATGGAGTTCGTGAACTCGTCGTATTTCGAACGGGACGCGAAGATCAACATCAAGGGCTTGAAGCCGCTGGCCACGAGCAAGGGGCTTCGCGACGTGTATCTGTACGTTCGCACCAAGAACATGCCTGCGAAGACCGAACAGCGGCTCGACCCCAAGGTACTTGCTGAAGCGGTCCGGCAGGCTGAGATCGCCAATCTTCCTCCGCCCCTACCCAATGTTGAAGGAGTTAAAGGGCACGTGAACGTGGACCGCCCGGCGGTGACGACGGGAGCGTCGCAACAGCGCAAGATCACTACGTCGAAGCGGCCAGCGGAAATCCTGAGCGACGCGTGGCCGACCTACGAGGTTCACGTCTACTACGATACGGGGAAGAAGCGAGCCTTCGGCAAAGACAAGGTCCTGGGGTTGTTGCAGCCGGGGTTGCCCTTCGGGTACTACGTCAACCACGCTGGCGGCCTCGAAGGTTGGTTGCATCAGCTCGCTGGCGTTGGCGCCACGCTGGAGCAGATCGAACCCAACTTTTACAAGGTGAAGGTTCCCGATGATGGCGAGGTCACGGTCGTAACCCGAATCGAGGCGGTCGAGCCAGGGCGGCCTCCGACGCTACCGCAAATTGGCCAAGGGAAGACCTGCGAGGACTGCCCGGCGACTCCCGGTCCCACGGTACCTCCCGTCGAACGTTGTCGGTGCGCCTGCCGCATCATCGGCGAGCAGGCTCCGACGCCGTGGAGCTGGCTCGGTGCCGGTTCCCTCGGCTTGATCGTGCTTGGCGCACGGCGCAGGTCGCGGCGCAAGTCCAACCGGTCTCGCCCCCACTGATTCGCTGTGCGTTCCGCGCCACCCGTCAGGATGGAGGGGCCGCAGGTGCTCGACGTCGACGATCTCCAGGGCTGACCTCGACAACGAGGTGAGCTCTGGGATGGCGCGGGCAGGTCGGGATGACTCGGAACGGACGCCCAGGCCAGCGCACGATTCGAGAGCCAACCTCGCTGGGCGAGGTTGGCTCGGCGACGTAGCGGGCGTGGCCCACGTTGGCTCACTCTCCAGCGCTGAACCCACCGGCGACCGGCCCTCGCCCTTCACCCGCGGCGACGCGGTTCGTCGGGATCGGCGACACTAGTGGTCCGTCATCCTCGTCGTCGGAACCCCAAGGCGTCTTGGCGGCGTCACTGATACACGTGACGGTAGCGCCCTTCCCACATGTCCCCTTCTCGTTGCCGCGGAGGGTCCCCCACTTGGCCAACGTGCGCGTGTTGGCATGCAGTTGCTGCAACTGCCTCGACCACAGTCCGCCTGTCTCGAACAAGCTTTCCAACCGATACTTGACGTTGCGGTCGTTGCCGGACGAAGGCACTTCGCCGGCCGTCGACGGAGGGTAGTAGATGATGCCATCGTCGTTGGACCTCTTGTGGAACTTGACCCCGATCGGAAACGCCTTCAGCCCGTGTCCCTTCGCTTCTTGCGCCGTCATCGCTCGCCTCAGCCCGCCGGTTCGCGTGAAACGCAACGTCCCATCGACGTTCTCGTGACCACTTTCGAGAGGGCTTGAAGCCGGAACGAACGAGTAGAAGTGTCCGTGGGCGGCGGTGATGACCCCCTCCAACGTACCGAAGCGAGTGCCGTTCTTGCGGATGATGAACAGCGAGATTTCCATGTACCAGTCTGTCCAAGCGCGTACCGGTGCTGATCATCGAAACCTCCCTCTTGAACCGGACCGGAATGATCGAGAGCCCCACGCACCCGTTCATCCGACCCGCGTGAGCGTACGAGAACGAATCGCCGCGGTCCAGAGTCGACGTGCGACAGGTCCCCCGCATGGGGGGACTCAGCACTCTTCTTCCCAAACGCCTGTGGGTCTTCCCAAACCGGTGATCGACCCTGCAGAAAGTTGGGTTTCGCGCGGGGCCATGAAGTCCGCGAGCGACTCGAAAGGGCCGCCTGCTTTGGCGACGCGCGCATCATCGGTGCAGCGCGATTTCAGTGTTTCGAGGCGGGGAGTGCCTGACGCGTTGTCGAAGCATTCGAAGACGCGTGCAATCAGCTGGTCAATCGCCAGCTGTTGAGGGGAAGCGGTCATGATGTTTCCGTCCGGCTGTGTCTGTTTCTCGTGTTCGAGTTGAAGCCCACTGAAGCCCTGCGCGGTCGTGCACTTCATCCGCACCGCGCGCGATCGGGTTGCGCCCAGCCACATTCCGCACGTTGTCGGATCGTGAAGGGCGCTCTGCGCGTTTTGCAGCAGATGGTGCCTGGGTTAGGTGAATGACTCGGCGTGCGAAGGGTCGCGGCAATCGGCAGCAGGCGAGGGGCGTGTGTTCCACTCCCTGAGGATCCCGAACTCTCTCTCGGCGTAGTGCGCCCCGATCAAGCCATTGCGGAGCTTCGCGATTGCCTCGCACGCCAGATTGTTGTGGTCAGACCTGGGCGATCCCAATAGGATGCGCGGTTGAAGCGGCGCAGTCGCTTCTTCGCCCAAGTAGCGGAATGATGTCTGAGCTGGATGCCCTCGAACAGTATGAACTCGACCTGCCACCAGTGGGCTCGAACCTCGGGTGGGTGTCATTGGGAAAGTTGGTGATCACCTATTCGGGGAGCGGGCACGTGCCTCATGGGCGTTTCGAGAATTGCCTGAAGGTGTTGGCTGCCCCTGGGGTCGAAACGGTGCTTGCGTGCAGTGAAAACACGCGCCCGACGAGTCTGCAGCGGACGGCGGTTGCCAAGGTCCTCAGGGGAAAGAAGATCATCGTCGTCGTGGACGCCAATCCAATCACCCGTGGGATCATCACCGCGATTGGGTGGCTCGGGATCCCCATGACCTCCTTCGGCTGGGGTCAGACGCTCGCTGCCGCGAGGGAGGCGGCAAAGGGGCTGGACGGTGTCTCACCCGAGACCGTCCACGGCCTGTTGTCCAAGTTGCGTTCATAGCCTCGGCGCCTATCAGCTTGCCTGTGCACGGAAATGCCCCGAGAAGTCGCCCCAGCGGGGGTGAGGGCGTTCTTCGGGGCAACGTTCGGGCACTCTTGCTCGCAGCTCGGTGCTCTAGGTTGTTGATTTGTCGCGGCAATGAACATGACTGCCGCTCCAGAGGCCAAGGGCGGCCACGTTTCACGCGTCATCCGTCGGTGTTCGATTCGCTTCAATGGCTTGTTCGTTTGGTCCAAAAGCGACGAAACGACGGTCCGATCAACGCGGCAACGGTTGCCGCGCTTTCTGCGGATGTGCTGCTTCTGCCGCAAATCTTGCCTGACTGAGCACAGCGAGCGCGCAATCCACCAGCCGGGGTCTCTCGCGACGCTCCTCGCGAAACAGTCAACTCGGAATCTTTGCTGTCTGCTCCCGATGGACCGCGGTTTGCACCGGCGGGAGGCGATGGCGCAACGAAGGCGCCACTCAGGTGAACTCATGGCAAAAGCATCTCTCACGTTTTCAGATATCGACATCACGGTGAAGGTCCCTGCAGGAACGCGCATCATCGAGCTGTCGGAGAAGCTCGGTTCTGGTGTGGTGTATGGCTGTCGCGAAGGCGACTGCGGTACGTGCATCGTTCGCGTCGAAGACGGGTGGCGAAATCTGTCGGAGCCGTCCGTGCTCGAAAGCAAAGTGCTCAAGGATAACGCAGCCGGGCGTCACGACCGGCTCGCGTGTCAGGCGCAGGTGCTGCACGGCGAGATCAAGGTTCGCCCCGCGTAAATGGGCGAGCACGATTGTCGGGCGGCTTTGCGGCAGATCTCGAGATCCGCTCTCGGCGAACACTCAATCACTATAGGAGACTCACAGATGGCACTCATCACCTTCAGTAGCCCAGAATACAAGGACAGGACGGTTTACGCCGTCGCAGGCAGTCACACTGAGACGTTGCTCAAGGTCGCCCTCGCCAACAAGGTTCCGATCAACTTCAACTGCCAAGACGGTGAATGCGGCAGTTGTTTGGTGAAGGTAACGTACCTGAAGGAACGTCGCGTCGACATCCAAGGAGGCCCGCTCACCCCGAAGGAGATCACCGTGCTGAAGACGCTTGGGAAAATTGCCCAAGACGAAATCGACACGATGGCAGTTGACGACTTGCCGACTTCGTGGCGCCTGGCTTGTCAGCTGGTCGTGCGAAACGAAGACGTCGTCGTCGAATACTGATCTCGCTGGGGGACTCACCCGGACGGTTGGCGACCATGAACGCATTGACCCGTTCTGACGGCTCAGCGCGCCGGCTCTGGGTCGCCTCATCTGGCGAACTCGTTGATGGCGCTTTCACCCGGGTGGAAGTGCTGTTTGAGAAGGCCGTGAGTTCGGTGATCGTGCTGCGTCATGACGGGGTTTGCCGAGCCTATCGCAACCGCTGTGTTCATATGCCGCGCGAGCTCGACTGCGAGGCAAACACGGTGTTCGATCGCACGGGGCGCTTGTTGCGCTGCTCCTTTCACGGGGTTGTGTACGATCCGACAGATGGCACCTCGCTGAGCACCATCTGCGATGGGCAGCGCCTGACGGCGATTGGTGTCGAAGAGGACGAGCACGGAGTTTGGCTTGTCGACAAACGGGTGCGAACGCTGGCTTCACTCTCCGGTCAACCACCTGAGCGCGCCAGAAGTCGGTGAGTGGCGTTCCGCCGTCGAGAATGACCTGCTCCACGAATTGCGTGCTGGTGTTCCGCCAGGCCGTTTTGGCGCCTCGTGCTACTGCCAACGAATGACGTGGCGCCCCCTGAATCTGGAGTCGAGCTGTACGTCGATCTTGGCCTTGATGCCCACGGACTCGAACGTGCCCTCTGCCGCGCCGAATGCAT
>QJWJ01000540.1 GCA_003235365.1 Deltaproteobacteria bacterium | reverse complement strand
CTGCCACCAGCCGTCGGTCCTCACACTCGAGATCACACTCGAAATTCAGCCGGAAGCTGCGCTCATCCCAGTTCGCCGAACCCACGATCGCCAATTCATCGTCGATGAGCATCAGTTTGGTGTGCTCGAACGGCCCTGGTGACAGCAGGATTTCGATCCCGCGTTCGACCAGCGGCGCCCAACAGCCGCGAGAAGCCCACGCAACCAACTGCAGATTGTTGTGAGAAGGCAACACCACTTGGACGTGAACTCCCGCCGAGGCAGCTGCACAAAGGGCAGTCACGACGTCTTCATCGGGCACGAAGTACGGGGTGATGATGCGCACGCGCGACGCCGCGCGGACGACGGCCGCCAGCTTCAGCCACCGAATGGACTGTTCCGCTCTATCGGGTCCACCGTGGATCAACCGAGCTCGGCAGGTCCCAAGACCGTCAGACTGCTCACCGAGTGTGACTCGCTCCCCTGTCGCAAAGAGCCAATCGAAAGCGAACAGGCTCGCCATGTCGTGAACGACCGGCCCCGACACGCGAAAGTGCACGTCCACCGTAGGCTCGGACGGGTCGAGAGAAAGCATGCACGCTTCGCGAATGTTCATTCCTCCGATGAACCCGTGCACGTCGTCGACGACCATGAGCTTGCGGTGATTACGCAAGTTCGCATACGGCCAACGCCACGGCCTTCGGCTCGGTGAAAACAGCGAAACAGTCACCCCCGCCCGCGCCAGTCGCCCAGTGATCGGCGGGCGCGAATACCGAGAACCCAGGGCGTCGATCAGTACGCGAACCGTCACGCCACGCCCGACGGCTCTTGCCAAAGCGTCGCAGAACAACACTCCAACGCGGTCATTGTCGAAGATGTACGTACTGAGATGAACGCTCGTGCGAGCCCCATCTATGGCTTCGAGCATTGACGGGTATGCAGCGTCACCACCAACCAGGGGCGCAACGTCGTTGCCCTCTCGCCAATCGAAGTCCTGACCGAAGTCCAACAGAGCACGCGCTCTCGCCGGCCTGGGCATCCGGTTGACCCCCAACACGAGGTACAGCACTGGCCCGAGCCACGGGACGAGCCAAATGACGGTGATCCACAGCACCGCGCCGCGCGCCTGGGGATGGACAAGAACCGCGTGGGTCGTTGCGACGATGGCGATCACGATGTGGATCAGTCCGAGTATCTCGCCGAGTTGCGACATGGTTGTGTCTGTTTGCAGCCGCGAAAGGTGCGACCACCCCACGCGCGTCAGAATCCTCATACCCCAAAAGGGACGGCCGTCGGGCATCAACCGTGCGCTTGCGGTGACCGATGCCCAACAGCGGAGCCATCCGACACCGGCTCAACCTCGGGGGCGTCGGGGTATCAACCGGCGGCTGTTCTCGTCCAAGTGCAAACGATGCTCATCGAGCGTCCGCTTCCAGATCTCGCCACCCGACTCTCGGAAGCCCGACACGGCAAGAAGCCGCAGCACGCCGTCGGCTCCGACCATCGCGAAACTCCGCCTCGACGGGTCGAAGCGCAGTCCGAACGGAGAACCCGATTGGAGCGCAATGCGCGCGGTGACGCGCCCCGCCGGCAGTTCGAACACTTCGATTCCACTCGCCTTGGTGGCCGCTACCAGCCAACGCCCGTCCGGCGATGTCGCCAAGTCGGTGATGGGCGCGCGGACATCGGCCACTGGCGTCGACGTTGCCGCTCCCGTGGCCGCCCACCTCAGTAGCTGTCCGTCGCTGGAACCGCTGAAAAGGGACTGACCGTCCGCAGCAAAGACAATCGCGGTTGGCGTCCCCGCGAGCGTCGGTAGGGTCGTCCGATATCGAAGGTCACCACGACGAATCTCGATGCTTCCGTCGCTCAACACCAAGGCCAGGTGAGCGCCATCGCTCGCAAAGAGCATTCGACGGACAGGCGTGGTCACCTCTGCCCGCGCCACGGGTTCGTCCGACTCCAGACCCCAGGCCAACACCCGGCGATCGCCCCCAGCCGCCACCAGGCGCTGACCATCTCGAGAGAACACGACTGCGTCAACATCGCCGAGCTGCCCGGAGAGGCTGCGCACACGAGCTCCGCTCGACGCGTCCCACACCTCCAGGAGCCCGGCACGCCCGCCCAGTGCAACCCAGGGTGCACTGGGGTGAACAGCAACCGTGACGATGTCCGCTGGCGTTGGACCGACGGACGAGGTGCACGCACCCGTCGCCGGATCCCACAGGCACCCGTGTCGACGATCGGAGGCGATGACGAACGGCAAGCTCGTCGAGCCGTCCGCTGATGGGACCAACGCCGTCAAGACCACACGATCGTTCGGTCCGACTGGCGAGCGATTCGCCCCCGGAGCACGCACCCAGGTCTCGAGGCCATCATCGCCTACGCTCAACAGCGAACCGTGACCCCATCGCAATTCGGACGGAGTGTGCAACGGCCGCAATCGATCGACGAATTGGTCGAGCAGCACGTCGTAGAGACGCACATCGCGATCCGTGGAAGCGTAAGCGACGTGGCGAGCGTCGTCGCTCAACGCGATTGCCCCACCAACGTCCCGAGCCACGACCCGATGCGCCGGTTGGGTGTCGAGCTGCCACGGTGACGCCCAAACGAGCAACGAGTGGTCGGCACCCGCGGACACCAGTCTCCCGTCTCCAGCAAGCGCCAATGACACGACGCGCGCGCGATGGCCGACGAGCTCAATCACCCGCCGAGGCGACGACCCTTCCGATTCATGAGAGGGCGTGGACGAGCAAACGACTCGACCGTCGCGACCGCCCACACAGACGCGACCCGAGTCGTTCACCGCAATGCTTTCCGGGGCCAAGTTCAGATCGACCACACCGAGTGCCCTCTCGGTTGCGTCGAGTAGGCGAACTGTTCCCATGCCATCGGCGCAGGCAACGACCTTGGCGTCGGCGCTGACGCCACATAGCTCAGCGCCAGCAACAGATAGGGCGCGCGAACCGTCTTCTTCAGCCCGACTCACGTCCCAGACTCCCACCCGTTGACCGTCCGAGCTGATCAGCCGCGTCCCATCGCCGGACATCCACAATCGGCGGATCGGCCCGACCCGCGCGGCGAGCGTGACGGTTCCACCGGGGGAGTGCACTTGCAGCCCGTCTGCGCCAGCACAGGCCCAAACTCCGACCACCGCCGAGGTTGCAGCGAGGGTACAGGGCGCCGCATCGACCATCGCCGGGCGGAGCCCCGGTTGTTCACCGATCGCAACCGCCAGACCACGTGCATCCGAGCGCTCCTGGATCTCCAGCGCTTTGCCGGCGAAGACGCGGGCAGCCACGGGATCCCCTGCGTTCGCCTTTTCGATCGCATGGGAGACGAACGAATCGGCGAGACGCTGCCTGAAGATTCGTTCCGCCTTTCGGGCCTCGACCGTCTCAGCATCGGCGCGGCTTCTTGCGACCGACAAGCGCCGATAACCGTCCAAAGCGACCACCACTGCAAGCGCCGAAAGAACCCCTGCTACCGCGACGATGGTTCGACGTCGAGCGACGTATCGTTTGGCGAGTTCGAAGACCGAGTAGGAATACGCACGAACCTTGCCCCCAGAGCGATACGCTTCGATGTCGCGCATCATCTCGCGGGCGCTCGGGTATCGCTCCTTGGGGTCCTTTCGCAGTGCGCGTTCAGCAATCGCGGCCAAGGCGGGCTCCACGTCCGGCTGTAGCCCGCGTACGGTCCGAATCTGCCGCTGCCGGATCTCATGGCTCAGCTCCGCGAAGCTCTTGCCTTCAAAGGGCCAGCGTCCCGTGAGAACCTGATACAGCACGACGCCCAACGCCCAAACGTCACTCCGCTCGTCGATCTCAGACACCTTACCCGCGACCTGCTCCGGGCTCATGTACAAGGGCGTGCCAATCCAACGGCGCTTCTCGGCCGGCGGGGGAATCGACGCAAGCAGGTTGCTGTTGTGCGCCGTCTCAGCAACCCTGGCCCCGCCCCAATCGAGAACGACGGTTTCGCCGAACTCACCTATCATGACGTTCTCGGGCTTGATGTCGCGATGGATGACGCCGTTGCTGTGGGCGTAGGCGATCGCCTGACACAACCCCGAGATGTGGCCGAGCAAAGCGAGCCGCTCGCCGAGCCCACGGCAGTTGGCGATGGCCTTCTGCAGCGTCCGGCCGCGAACGACCTTCATGGTGTAGTACAGCTGACCGTTCGAGCGACGGCCCATGTCATACACGGTGACGATGTTTGGATGCTCGAGCTGACCGGAGATGCGCGCCTCACGCACGAAGCGCAACTCCGCGCTTTGCCGGCTCGTGCTGGCGAGCAACTCCGGGAGCAATTCCTTGAGCGCGACATCACGCCCCAGGTGTTTGTCTTTCGCCAACAACACGCGGCCCGTCGCTCCACGGCCGAGTTCACACCCATCGGGCCCGTCGGGTGAGGGGTACTCGTAGCGTTCTTCCGCGTCGTTGCTGACTTCGATCGTGCTCAACCACGCTTCGGTCGTCTCGTGATCGACACTCCGCGCCGTAGGCAGCAAGTCGAGCATGGCGCGCTGTTGAGCACGCATGTCGATGCGCAATACTTGGGGTTCGTCTCCCGCGTTCTCAGGGCAGGTCACCGCCGCGCCCGACGACGCGCGCACCAACACATCGACGTCCGGAGCGAGTTCGGCGCGTGCTCGGGAACCGGCGGAAGGGTTCTGGGGCGGCGGTGCTTCGGAACGGGGCAAAAGTCAGGCGCTCCTACCCACATAACGGCTGTGAGGGATGTTCCTTGAATTTTCTGGGTGGCGATACGCATACAACATATTGTATTTATTGCACTTAGTGACCCAGTCCCAAGACCTTGCCGACGGGTGGACGGGCGAGCGCAGGCGCACGCCGAGCCGGTGGCGGAGAGCCCTCGGGGAGTGGTCCCCGACGGAAACGCCTCGAAATGAGACAAGGGCTCGCGGTTGCGCGCCCGCGCGCCAACTGATACGGCAGGCTCGATGACCGCTGAGGCAGCCCCGTCATGAGCCGACTGCTCATGTTCATCCTGCTGCCGATTGCAGCGTACGCGTACTGGAAGTACTTCGCGTCGGCCCCCGCAGAGCTGCGAGCGAAGCGCGCCAAGCAGGCAGCGCTGCTCGGTGGGGGACTGTTGATGACGGCTCTGTTGTTGCGAGGTGGGTCCTACTCTGGAGCAATTGTCGCACTGCTCCTGACGGCGGCGGCGCGGGTTCTCCCCCAACTGCTTGGCGCCAAGTCACCACCAGCCGATTTCCCTGGTGCTGACCCGCGACGCCCTGGACAGATGACGGCCGATGAAGCGAGGCAGATTCTCGGCGTTCCCGACGGCGCCAGTCGCGAGCAGGTCCTGGACCGATACAAGGAACTGATGAAGCGAAACCATCCCGACCGCGGTGGTTCGACGCACCTGGCCGCGCAAATCAATCAAGCCAAAGACGTGCTGTTGGGAGACCGCAAGTGAGCAACTCCCAGCCCCCCCTCGTGCGTATCAGTCGCAATCTGAGCCGCAACGTCGGAAGCGAGAAGTTCGCAGCGCCGATCAGCTACGTCTACAATCCGCTGCAGTACGCCCGCGCCCCGCACGAGCAGTACCTGTCGCGCTACGGTAACGGGCCGAAACAGGTAGTCTTCGTCGGCATGAATCCCGGTCCGTTTGGCATGGCACAAACGGGTGTGCCGTTCGGCGAAGTGAGCTTGGTGCGCGACTGGATGGGCATCACCGGCAAGGTTGGCAGGCCCGACCCCGAACACCCCAAGCGACGCATCGAAGGCTTCGAGTGCAAGCGCTCGGAAGTGAGCGGCGCAAGACTGTGGGGTTGGGCGAAAGCTCGCTTCGCGACGGCCGACCACTTCTTCGAGCGGTTCTTCGTGGCAAACTACTGTCCGCTCGTCTTCATGGAAGAGTCGGGTCGAAACTTCACCCCAGACAAACTTCCGGCTAGCGAACGCGAAACGCTCTTCGCCCACTGTGACCGCGCCCTGTTGGCACTGGTCGAGCAGCTATCACCACAGCGAGTGATCGGCGTCGGTGCCTTCGCCCAGAAAGCAGCGATGCGCGCACTGGCCGGGACCAACGTGCAGATTGGCACCATCTTGCACCCGAGCCCCGCCAGTCCGGTCGCCAACCGCGGTTGGGCCGAGCAGGCGGAGAAGCAATTGGTCGAACAGGGCGTCGAGCTGCCGTAGTCACCCGCCCTGCGCCGTGTCTCGGCTCAGCCGGCCTCGGCGGCGTTTCGCTGCGCGAGCAACGATCCGTACAAACCGATGCTCAACTGTTCGCGAACCGCCTCGAGCACCGTCCCCGGCGCATCGTTGCACTCGACCAGAGTGAAGCCCAGGTCGACCCCAGCGTGGAAGAGCGGCAGCGCGATGAAACGGTGCTGCCGCGCTGGAGGCCACACACTGACGGGAGCCAAGCTCTGCAAGTCGAACGACTCGCGGTGGTAGTCGATTTGAAGCTGGGAGTCGAAGGCCGCCACCAAAGTGGCTCGCTCTGTCGAGCCGGCACGGGGATTGATGGTCATGGGCTCGTAAGCAGCGACGTAGCAGGCGGTCACCCCCAACTTCGGCAGCTCTTGCTTGACCGCGTTGCTCCATTGCTGCAGGTCGAACGCACCGGCGAGGGCAGACCCCACACTGACGAGCCGGCGAGCGAAACGCTCGAGTTCGACGCGCTTGCGCGCTTCGAAGCGTTCGACGGCGTCGGCCGTAGCCATGCGCGCGTCTTGCAGGATGTCTTCCGCAGTGGCACGCAGTTCGAAGTCCGCGCCACAACACGGCAGCGCCACACGCCGAAACGCACTGACCACGTCGTGCCAGCGCCGCACGTCACCGCCGGCGTTGGCGACGGTCGCGACGTACTGTGCCAGTTGCTCGAGGAAGTCGAGTTTCTCGCCTTGGAGGTGTGCAGCAAAAGCATCGAGCAGTTGGTCCTCCCACTGACCCAGCCCTTGAAACTCGCCCCGAGCGGCGCGCTGCAGCTCCGCCTTGAGCGACTGACGCCGCTTGGCGAACGCCGCCGCGAACCCCTTTTCGAGAGCACGCGACGAGTCTGGGTGCAGGCCCTGCCCCGTCGAACTGAGACGCAACGAGCAACCGCACGATTCGCGGATCACCAAGTGCGCCTGCATGACCTGCATGCGAGGCACTTCCCGACCCAAGATCTGGTCCATGATCGTGCGCACGGCGGCCACTGCCAAATCGGACAACGGCTGCCGAACGCTGGTCAACGGGGGCGTGTTGGTCCGCGCCGCGTCCAAATCGTCGAAACCGACCAGGGCGACGTCACCCGGAACGCTCTTGCCCGACTGAGACAACTGGTAAGATGCCCCGACGGCCATTTCGTCGTTGGCCGCGATGATGGCGTCGAGCGCGATCCCCTTGGAGAGCCAATGAGCGACCGCGTCGCGCCCCGAGTGCCGCAAGAAATCGCCCTGGAACACGAGTTCTTCGTCGTAGGCGATGTTCGCACGTTCGAGCGCGGACTTGTAGGCCGCGAAGCGCGACTCCGCTTCCTTGTTCTTGCTCGGTCCCCGAATGAACGCGACCCGGCGCGCCGCGTGGCGGTCCACCAAATGGCTCATCGCCTGATCGATGCCGGACTGATTGTCCACCAAGATGCTCGGGACACCTGGCAACTCGATGCCGATGGTGCACAGCGGTAACCCGTCGAGGCGCTTGACGAGGCGCTCCAGCCCCTCAGTACCCAGCTCGTTGACCATCGTGCCCGCGAGCAGGATTGCGCCTTCGACGTTGCCCGGATCGATCAAGTCGTACGCGAGCTGTCTGCGGTCACTGTGCCGAGTCTTCGACCCGGGGATGCCTCCAGCGAACGCCAGCAGGCTGGAGCCGCGCTGCCCGACGGCCTCGGCGGCCGTACGCAAGATTGCCAACTGATAATGCTCGTCGAACCAGTCCGCCAAAAGGCCGATACTGCGCTTGGAGAAGGCCGAGGTTCTGCCGGGTTGGACGGACGTGTTCTTCGCTGACTGATTCAAAGGCACCGCTCTATTGTGGAGACAACCCGAGCCAATTCGGGCCTGGGAAACGTACGCCGCACCGAGAGGTTTAACAAGGGTGCAATCCGACGGATGGGGAGCACGCCGCGCCGCAGAATGTGCGCAGATGTCTCACGCAACTGACCTCGTCAGCGCGAGCCTGATTCAGCGCGCTGGCGAGCACGCCGCCGCCTCCCCACACAGCGGCGCAGCGCCGCGCCCCGCCACGGACGCTTTCGGTACCGTTGTGCGCGGCAGTTGCCCAGCCACGCAGATCCCCACCGCTAGGCTTTCAATCACCGTCAGGGGCGTACCCTGAAGAGGCGTTCGAAGTTCCCCGCGAACTGTTCCTCCACCTCAGCGACGGTCGTTCCCCACAGTTCCGCGACGTACTGCGCCGTGCGCGCGACGTTGGCCGGTTCGTTGTCGGCGTCGCGATCGGGGCCGAGGTAGGGACAGTCCGTTTCGAGTAACAACTGCTCGCGAGGCAACGTCTGCAGCATGCGGGTGAACGACTCGGAGCGCCGGGCGTTGGCGGGGATGGACAGCATGTGACCGTGCTCGGCGATGGTCCGCGCGAGCTTCACCTTACCGCCGAAGCAATGCCAGTCGACTCGCTTGGCCCCCATCTCGAGCAGAATCTCCAGAGCGCGCCGCTCCCGTTTGCGGGTGTGTATGATGATCGCCTTGTCGGCATCCATCGCCAGCGCCACGAGCCGGCGGAAGGCCGCCTCTTGGGCGTCCCAGTACGGCTCCTTCACCCAATACCCGTCAAGCCCGATTTCGCCGATGGCAAAGGCGCGGTCGACGTGCTCTGCCACCCAACCGATGGCCTCATCAGCCTCCCACGCGTCGCGTTGGTCGGGGTAGTCGTCACCGCCGCGCCGCATGTCCGCCAGCACGGCATCGACGGGGTACCAACCGAAAGCAGGCTTGATGATTGGGTAGCGCTGGGAGAGTTCGAGCACGCGCTGGTTGTCCACCGGATTGAGCCCGTTACAGATGATGCTACCCACTCCGGCGCGTTCGGCGCGGTCGAGTACGGCGTCGAGCTGAGGCAGCAAGCGCTCGTGGGTGAGATGGGCATGGACGTCAGCCAGGGGCATGGCGCAGCTGTAGCGCATTGCCACGCTGAGGACCGCCCCCAAAAGGGAGCGGTGACCCAAAGACCGGGAGAAATCTGGAATAGGGCCCACACCCACGGTGATGTGCCGACTGATGACGCGCCTGACGTGAAACCCAAACAAGAACACCCAGCCAAAGCACGAGTTCAGTTTGGGGCAAGCTTGTGGCAGTGTCGGCGGCCCATGTTCGAGCTCCGACGTGTCACCCTCATGACGAATCCCCTGGCCCGCCTACGCCCCCTCCGTCGCGCCGCATTCGCGCTGCTGTGTCTCGGGGCCGTCGTCTCGGCGTCGTGCTCGCGCAAGACCAGCTCGACGCACACGCGCAAAGACGAAGAACCGATCCGCATCACCGCGAGTCCCCGGGCGACGGCCTCGCCCAGTAGCACGGCCCCAGAACTGCCCAAGCTGCCCGAAGGGTTGCTTTACATCGACGGCCCGCAAGTGCTCGCGCGCGTCAAAGCGACGGAAGCCGCCGGCGTGCTGGTCAACGTCTGGGCGAGTTGGTGTGGCCCGTGCAAAGCCGAAGTGCCGATGCTGATCGAGCTGCGCAAGAAGTTCGACAACCTGGAACTCCTGTTCGTGTCGGTGGACTCCCCCGAGAAAGCGGACGCGGCCAAGGCGTTCCTCGATGAGCGCGCGATGATGGGGCGACCCGGCTATCTGGCGCAGCCTCCGCTCGGCGAGTTCAAGGAGGCCATGACGCCCCGATGGCAGGGGTCGCTACCGGCCACGTTTCTGTTCGATCCGACCGGCAAGCTCCGGTACTGGTGGGGAGCGCAAGTCTTCGAGCACGAGATCACGCCGATCCTCGAAGGTTACCTCGCCGGCAAGAACATCGATGGTGAGGCGCATTTCAAGATCCGCGTAGGGCCCGGCCAGCCATAGCTAGACTCGATACTCGTCGATCGACGGTGTGGTTCTTCCGTTCTTCCACCCTGTCCGCACCGCGACAACCGCTCTGGCGACGTCGAACGAGAAAAGGCCGCCCCGATGGGAGCGGCCTTCGTCGTTCTCGAACGATCCGACCAAGGGCCGGACTGTTTGTGGGATGTTACCAGGTCTTCACGAACGTGAAACGACCGACGATACCACGTTCGGTGACACCACCACCGAGTTCGTCGGCTGCCACGCGCGCGTCCTTCTTGGTCTCGTAGCCCAGCCACAGACCGAGTGTGTTGTTCTCGCCGTAGCCGATGTTGGTGCCGAGGCCCACCGGCAAACTCGTGAGACCATCGCCAGCAGCATCGTTGAGTGCGACAGTCGCCTCGACCTGCGGCCCCAGAGCCACCGTGTCCGAGATGTTGAAGAACAATTGCAAACGATTGTACATCGTGTCTCCAGCAGCGTCCTTCTCAGATGTAGCTCCATCGCCCGAATCGACGTCGTCTGACGCCAGCGGCGAAGTGAAGAAGAACTGCCCCCAGTACTCGATGTACACGGGCGAGAAGTCCAAGTAGGCAAACAACTGCGGTGCGACCAAGGTGGTCGGGCGCATTTCGCTCCAGTCGAGGGCCAAGCCAACCATCGGAATGAGCAGCACGCTCTCACCGATCGGGATCTCCACGCCCAGATCGAACTCTGCAAGCGTGCCGGAATCGATGTAGATGTCCGTCGCCAGCCCCACGCCGCCGAGATCGTGAGTTGCGCCGAACCAGAGTTGAAGGCCCAAACCGTCACTGTCCACGCGGAACCAACCAGGCGTCGATGACCCCTCCTCGGCAGGGGCCTCTTCCACCGCTGCAGGGGCCTCCTCCATCGGGGCTTCCTCCATTGCGGGTGCTTCTTCGGCGGGGGCAGGTTCTTCGGCGACCTCCGCACTGGCACTCATCTCGGCCGGCGCAACTTCTCCGCTCGCTTGAGCGGTCTGTTCACCTGCGGCAGGCGCGGGGGCGGCTTCTGCTGGCGCCGGTGCTGCGGCGGGGGCCGGTTCAGCCGCCGGGGCAGCGGGTGCCGGAGCAGCTTCCTGAGCCCATGCCGCCGTGGACATCAGCATACCGAAGCCGACGAAGGAAAGGATTCGAGTCGTATTTCGCATTGTTGTTCATCTCCGTAAGCAACCCGACGGAGTGTCGGGCTCAGGTCGTTCGCCACGCCCAAGCCGGGGTCAGCGACACGTACGGAAATAAAACGATTTTATGTTTCATGAGTGTTTCAATGTAGGGTCACTGGTGCCCTGCTGCCGTTTGCCGCAGAATGCAGATAACTACCTAGAAATACTCCGATAATATGGCCACCGGGCCGCCCGATTTGTTTCGTGACAATTGCGGCATGGCTCACATGAGCGGACTCGCAACGCTGTGACCGCATATTTGACGCTATTTGGGTATTCTCCGCACACCGCCACAGATGATCAGGGCCGCTTCGATGCCCGACATGGCAGGAACCGGCGCTGGTGCGCCTCACCTTTCCTGCGCTGCCGACGCTTCGACGCTCTGCTCGTGGGGTTCTCTGTCGATGTGTGAGGCGCATCCGTCGCTCGAGTGGTCTGAGTTCAGTGGCGGTCGAGCCCGGCCAGATACGCTCGCCACCCGCCGAACTCGCTGATGTCCATCGCGGAATCCAGTGCTTCGGGTTCACACAAGAAGCCGTTGACCCACTCGCCCGTCGACAGCTCGATGTTGCCAATGCACAACGGCACGGGTACCTGGTCGACGAAACGCCCAAAGCCTGCCATGTCGAGCTCATAGACCTCGACGGCGATGGCAACGCCCCCGGATGCACGCCGGGCCATGCCAGGTTTGGCAGGCCGCGTACCTGCCAACGCATACAGGCGGTAGCAAGACCGGGTCTTGGCTTCGGAAACGAACCGCGCACCAAGCTCCGTCAGCTGATAGTGAAGCGGTTGCCCCTGCAAGTGGGCGCCCAGGACTGCAAGCTTGACCTTCCTCGCGGGGACCTCGACCGTGGCGACGCTCGGCGCGGCAAGCGGCGTCGAAGTGGAGAAGTCGGCGTCCGCGGACTGGAGCATCTCGTAGGCCGTCGCTCCTACGTTGAATTGGCGCGGTTCCAGGTAGCGCGCAGCGACTGTGCACAGCGTCGCCTCGTCGAACGCCTTCGCCAGCAGCGTGACCCCCTGGGGCAAGCCATCGGAGCGAAATCCGGCTGGCACGGCCAATCCGCACAGGTCCAGAAGATTGACGAAGTTCGTGTAACGTCCCAACCGTGAATTGAGCTCGAGTGGCTTCTCCGCCACTGCGGCACGCGTGTAGATCGTCGGCGTCGTCGGCAACACGATCATGTCGAACTCGGCCAACGTGACGTCCGCGACCTTCTTCAGCTCGGCGAGGCGATACTGTCCGCGAAAGGCGTCAACCGCTGACAACCCACCGCCGCCCTCCACGATGGCCTTGACCGTCGGGTCCAGCCCTGACGATCCCTGAGCGACAAACTCACCCACAGCCGCCACGCGTTCGGCCACCCATGGCCCCTGATAGAGTAAGCGGGCAGCTTCGTCGAACGGGGCGTAGTCGAAACGCTCCATCTGCCCACCGAGTGCGATGAGCCGCTCAATCGCCTGCCAGTACAGGGCTCGAGCGTCGCCATCACCATCGAAGTACAGGTATTCGTCTGCGGGTACTCCAAACCGAAATGCACCGTCACCGCGAGCTGTCTCGAGCGCGGGTCGACGACTGTAACCATCTTCGGGATCGAAGGCCGCCGTGAGTTGAAGCACGCGCCAGGCATCGCTGACATTTCCCGCAAATACGGAAACACAGTCGAGACTCCGGCAGGCGGGTACCACGCCGCGAGTACTGAGCAGGCCCTTGCTCGGCTTGAGCCCCACGATGTGATTGAACGCAGCCGGCACACGGCCTGAACCGGCGGTATCAGTTCCCAACGCAAAACTCACGAGCCCGCGCGCCACCGCCAACGCGGACCCTGAGCTCGAGCCCCCACTGACGAAGTTGGGATCGAACACGCTGCTACAAGCACCGTATGGAGACCGAGACCCGACGAGCCCCGTGGCAAACTGGTCGAGGTTGGTTTTGCCGACGACGATCGCACCTGCGTCGACGAGCCGTTGCACCGTCGCGGCCGACCGCTCCGGTACCCGGGAAAAACTGGGGCACGCCGCGGTGGTCGGGACGCCTGCGACGTCGATGTTGTCCTTGACGGCAAAAGGTACCCCGAGCAGCGGCTGCTCGATGCCCTCCTCGAGCCGCGCAGTTGCCCGCTCCAGCTGATCGTGGAGCTGGTCTTCGCTGAACAGCGAGATCCAGATGTGCTCGTCGATGCTCGCCGCGGCGGCCGCGTGAATCGCGCTGAGTACGTCACGGCGACTGCGCTCACCCGTGTCGTAGTCATCCAGCAGCGATTCGAGCTGCAAGTTACCAATGCAATCGTTCTTCGACATGGTCACCGTACCCATCGACCTACTGCGCAACTACGCCCTTTCACCATCCGGCTCGAGCACGACGAGGATCTGCCCAGCGCTGACTGACGCGCCTTCGGTCGCGTGGACGATTCGCACTACCCCCGCTGCCGGAGCCGACACAGCCATCTCCATCTTCATCGATTCGAGCACGATCAACGAGTCGCCCCGAGCGACGGTTGTCCCCTCTGCCACGGTAACTTTCCACACGCTCCCCGGTACCGGCGATGGCACGCCGATGCACCCATCAGGCACGTCTCCCCCAGGGTCTACGGCGGCGTCGTGCTCCTTGAAGTTGAGCTGGCCGTTGGCCACCCAACGCGCTCGCTCTTCGTCGAACGCTTTTCGCTGTACCGTCGTGAAAGCCTCGATCGATTCTGCCTCGTCGGCGAGGAACTGATTGTACTCGGCCAAATCGAAGGTCTGTTCTTCGATCTTCAGGCTGTGCCGACCGGCAGCAAAGGCGTCACGCATTTCGAGGAGCTCGGGGCCCGACACGGGATAGAAGCGGATCTGATCGAAGAAACGCAAGAGCCACGGTTTGTCGGCCTGAAAGTCTCGAGTAACGCGGAAGCGATTGTAAACCTGAAGGGTTCTGCCCACGAACTGGTAGCCCCCCGGCCCCTCCATACCGTAGATGCACAGGTACGCCCCCCCAATCCCAACGGCATTTTCGGGCGTCCAGGTTCGCGCCGGGTTGTACTTGGTCGTGACCAAACGGTGCCGCGGGTCCAGCGGCGTGGCGACAGGTGCACCGAGGTATACGTCACCCAAGCCCAACACCAGGTAGCTCGCGTCGAACACGATCTGCTTGACGTCTTCAACATTCTGCAGGCCATTGATGCGACGGATGAATTCGATGTTCGAAGGGGCCCAAGGTGCGTCTTTGCGCACCAGTTGGGTGTACTTCTTGATGGCCAACTGCGTTGCTTCGTCGTCCCAGCTCAGCGGTAGGTGAACGACACGCGTCGGCACCTGCAGGCTCCGAGTGTCAGGCAGTTCCGTCTCGGCCCGCTGAAGCAAATCCAGTAGGCGCGTCAACGGCAGCAATCCTGCGTCGTAGTGGATCTGCAACGAACGGATCCCCGGCGTGGTTTCGACGATTCCCCGGACCGCGTTGGTCACCAGCCACTCGGCCAGCGTATGAACGCGAAAGCGCAGGTTCAGGTCGAGCACCATGTCGCCGTACTCGACCAACAGGAACGCGTCCCCCGCGGGTCGATAGGTCACCTTCGGCAACCCCTCGGCGCTCGCCGGCAGAGTATCGACGACGGCGCCGCGGGCTTCTCCGAGCAGGCGCGGCAGTAGCTCCGGCAGCGGCGGCGGCTCCAGCGGCGCGCTCGTGCGCGCTGCCGTACTCATCTCACTGACTGGCCGCGCGAAGTTCCGTACCCATTCGTCCTGTTCGCCAGCGAAACGACGCGCCATCGTGTGGGTGATGGGGACGAAACGCAGTCGGTCGCCTGGCGCCAGCTGCCCAATCTTCCACAGATCGGCCTCGACCACGGTGGCGGGACAAACGAATCCCCCCAAACTGGGACCGTCGGGGCCGAGAATGATGGGCATGTCGCCGGTGTAGTCGACCGTTCCAAAAGCGTAAGCGTTGTCGTGAATGTTCGAGGGGTGCAATCCCGCTTCTCCGCCGTCGGGGCGAGCCCACTTCGGCTTCGGGCCGATCAATCGCACCCCCGTGCGAGCACTGTTGTAGTGCACCTCCCAGTCGGTATCGAAGAACAAAGCGATGTCGCCGGTCGTGAAGAAGTCTGGCGCGCCATGAGGACCATAGGTCACGCGCAACTGCCAATAGTGACCAAGCCGGGGCTGCTCGGGGGTGGGCAAGGCGCGCGCCGGATCCGTCGCGCCGCGGTCGTTCGCGCGCAGTACATCCCCGAGCTGAAGCACTCGACCACCGTGGCCTCCAAAACGACCAAGAGTGAAAGTGGCGCGGCTCCCCAAGTAGGCAGGGACGTCGAAACCGTTTCGAATGCACAAGTAGGCACGCGCTCCCCCACCACTGGCTTTGCCCAGTGTCAGCTCATCTCCCTTGTCGACCACGAGCGGCACGTAGCGCGGCACGGCTTGACCGTTCAGCTTCGCGTGCATGTCGGCCCCAGCGAGGGCGATCAACTGCTTTTCCCAGAAGCGCAGGCTGACGCCGCTGAGCGTCATCTCGAGACCCGCAGCATTCTCGGCGTTGCCGACGACGCGATTGCCAAGACGAAGCGACAGTGCGTCCATCGGCCCGGACGGGGGAATACCGACGTTCCAATAACCAGTACGACCCGGATAGTCCTGAATCGTGCTGAACGTCCCCGCATCGATCACCTCGATTCCGGTAGCTTCGACAGCGCCGCTCGCCAGGGTCTGCGTCGTCAATGTGGCGTTGGCGAACGCGTCACTCTGCAGAATGTCGGTCAGGTAATTGCGGTTTGTCTCGATGCCGTCGAAACGCGTCGAGTTCAAGGCCTCGACGAGGCGCCGCGCTGCCTGCTCGCGCGTCTCACCCGTCGCAATCACCTTGGCAATCATCGGATCGTAGAAGGGGCTGACCTCGACCCCCGTTTCGACCCATGTATCGACTCGCAAGCCATCGCCCAATGCGGGGAAGCTCACGTGGGTGAGCAATCCCGAACAGGGGCGAAAGCTCATCGCCGGCGCCTCAGCATACACTCGCGCCTGAATCGAGTGACCCCGCTCGTTCGCGACGAAGTTGGTCAGATCCGGAGGCTGACCGCGCGCTGTATCGATCATCCACTGCACCAGGTCGATACCGGTGACCTCCTCGGTCACACCGTGCTCAACCTGAAGCCGGGTATTCACCTCGAGAAAGTAGTAGCTCTCACTATCAACGTCGTAGATGAACTCGACCGTTCCGGCAGAGCGATACCCGAGCTGCTTCGTCAACCGCACGGCTGCCGCATACAGTCCTTGCCGAACGGCATCGGTCAATCCCGCCGCGGGCGTCTCTTCGATCACCTTCTGGTTGCGCCGTTGGGCAGAACAATCGCGCTCCCCGAGGGCCACGACGTTGCCCAATCCATCGCCGAACACTTGCACTTCGATGTGCCGCGCTCGGGCCAGGAACTTCTCCAGAAAGACGCCACCGTCGCGAAAGTTGTTCTCACTCAACCGCACTGATGAATCGAACGAATCACGCAGCTGGGCTTCGTCCCGACACAACGTCAAACCTATCCCACCACCGCCGGCGGTGCTCTTGAGCATCACCGGGTAGCCGATACGCGCAGCTGCAACGATGGCCGCATCGCGATCCGTGAGTAGCTCGGTGCCGGGCAGAAGCGGCACGTCGGCGGCAAGCGCCAGCTCACGCGCACGGTGTTTGAGCCCAAAGGCTCGGATCTGTTCGCTGGTCGGGCCGATGAACGCAACCCCCGCCGCTTCGCACCGATCGGCAAACTCGGCGTTCTCGCTCAGAAACCCATAGCCCGGGAAGATCGCCGCCGCACCGCTGCTTCGCGCCGCCTCGAGCACCTTTTCCGCATCGAGGTAGTTCTCTCGCGCCGTGGTTCCCCCCAACGCAATCGCCTCGTCGGCATCGCGAACGTGCAGCGACGAGGCATCAGCTGACGCGTAGATCGCGACGGACTTGAGCCCTAGCTTGGAGATGGTGCGAATCGCCCGGCAGGCGATTTCTCCGCGGTTGGCTATGAGTACTTTCTCGAACACGGTGCTTGAGGTCGACTGAGAAGAGGGCGCTGACTGAGAAGACGACGCGTACCTGCCCTCCCCCGGTCAGCCGGGGCGTGAAAAGCTCCGCCGTACTCGGCCTGGCAAGAACGAGACAAGTCGAGACGACAGTGGAGGCAACATCGATGGGAGCGAGTCACTGAGCGTCCCACACGACCATTTCGACCGGCGTGGGATTGTAGGCATTGCAGGGATTGTTCAGTTGAGGACAGTTGGAAACGAGCGCTAGCACGTCCATTTCCGCACGTAGCTCGACGTAGCGTTGAGGAGCTGAGACGCCATCCTCGAACGTCAGTCCGCCCTGAGGCGTGACCGGTACGTTCATGAAGAAGTTGATGTTGCAAGTGATGTCACGCTTCGTCATGTGGGGCCGGTGCTTGGCAAGCTCCAGCAGGAACGTGTCCCTACAGTTGTGCATGAACTTCTTTTCGATGGCGTAGCGCACCTGATTCGATTCGGCTGCACAAGCACCCCCCAACGTATCGTGACGTCCACACGTGTCGGCAACGATGGTCAGCAGCACGTTGCCCTCGGTACTGATCAGCTTGGTACCAGTGGTCAGATACACTTGGCCTTGTTCGCGAATCGTATCCGCCGCGCTGTAGCGATCCTTGGGATCGGTGGCGTTGTAGAACAGCGTATCGACCGCCTGATTTCCTTCGAGATCGACGATGCGAAAGATCTGGCCTCGCGTGATGACGCGACTCCAGCCGCAGCCCGATTCCACGACGTGCCGGTAGACGGCGCTGCTCGGGTCCAACTTGCTTTCCTGTAGCATGGCGTCTCCTTCAGACCGTGTATTGCCCAGTGTACTGCTCGGTGAGGATGAACCCGCGTCCGTTCTCAGGCCGCGAGGTCCGACAGACGTCGTCTGCAGCTACGGGATCGGCCGTCCAGATCGTCAGCTCCAGCGGTTTGGGGGCGTACTCGGGTGAAGGATCCCAAGGGTGAGGGGTATTCGACAAGATCGTCAATACGTCCATTTCAGCGCGCAAGTCGACACACGCGCCGGCTTTGGCTTGATTCTGCCACGACAACACCCCTTGTTCATCTGCAACGGCCTTGACGAAGAAGTTGACGTTGGGCACCAGGTCCCGCTCCCCCAACCCGTACTTCCCAAGTTCGATGAGGAAGTTGTCGCGAGTGCAGCGGTGAAAGTCGTTGCGCAACGTCTGATAGCTTCCCGCGCCATACTTCCTTTCGCTCGCCTCGCGACTGAGGTGACCGGTCATCGTATCGTGCCAGCCACAATCGTCGTCGATGACACTGAAGAAGATGCGCCCCATGTCCGAGTACAGCACCGCGCCCGTGGTGAGCTTGGCGATGTGCTGCGCCTTGAGCGTATCGGCCATGTTGTAGCGCTCGAGGGTCAGCAGCGGATTGTAGAACAGCGCCGCGGGCGTCGCCCCACCCTCCACGTCACAAAGGCGGAGCACCTGCCCCTTGCGAACGACGCGCGACCACATTTGTCCCCCGCGCAGTGCTTCTCGGTGGACCACTCGGGTCGGTTCGAGATCCCTGGGCATGTTGTTCTCTCCTGCATTCCTGTGAACGATCGTTCACAGGGTTTCGCCAGGCCGTCCTGGGTTCGCCCCGCAGCAGTGGCCGGGTCGTCCCGGCAGGGCAGCGCCACAGCCGGAAGACCGCGACGCTCGTCGAGTTACCTCTGCGAGTATTTCAGGGACGTTTCCAAAAATCAACGCTCCCGGTGGTCAGGTCGAGAGAGCGCGCGCATCCACACCGAAACCGCGATTGCCTCGCAGAGGGCCCATGCGCCAGCCGGGCCGTGAGCCAAGCGGGACATCCGGCGCGGGGGCAAAGCGCCTACGCGGTGATCCCCGGGCAACACCTAACGAAGTGCTGGCGGAAAGTGGAAACGCCAGCTCAGCCTGTAGCCTGCAGGAACTCGACGACGTTGCCATTGGGGTCTTTGAGCGAGATGCCGCTCAATCCTGGGCGGAGCGGCTTGGGTCCTTCGAACGGAATGCCGAGCTGCTCGAGCCGAGCTTGGTACGGCCCCGTGTCGTCCACTCGAATGCTGACCCCGACAGCAGCCGTAGGACGATTGACAGCGGTATGGATCACGAACTCGTTGTCACCCACCGTGAAAACGGCCATGTCCTCTGCATCAGCAACGACGAGATGGAAACCCAGCTGCTTGTAGAACTCCCGCAGCTCGCCGACGTTGCTCGCCAAAAGCGTCATGTCGTGAAATCCTCGCATGGCCTCGACTCCTTCTGCTGATTCCGCCATCGTGACTAGTAGCCGAGGCGGGCGGACAGTGTCACGGTCGAAATTCGAACGGGGAAATAGTCGAGCACGATTGTCGGGCGGTTTCTCGACCCCCCATTGGGTGAGGGTCCGAAAAACCGCCTCCATTCTCTGTTGCACCGAATGAGAGTTCGTGAAATCGCACGCCGACGACGCCTGTAGCCGGCGTCGGTCAATAGTGACGAGGTACGACGCGGAGCATCCCTCGGTAGGGTGTCTACAACGACAGATGCCCCGAACTGTTCATCGAGCCGTCGCCGCTACCCTCAAGCCGCACACCGCGCTGGCACAGCCGGAAAGTCGACCACCGTTCGAGCGACGCTGTTGACGTAGTTCGTCAACGTGTTCAGCGCCACATGCGCGACCATTTCGACGAGCTGAGCGTCGTCGTACCCTGCGTTGCGAACCGCCTCGAGCACCGCATCCGAAACGTGACCCCGACTGCGCACGACTTCGGAAACGAAGTGCAGCGCCGCCTGCGCACGAGGATCCGTGGACCGACCATCGCGATTGGCTGCGAGTTCCTCATCGTCGAGCTTCGCGACGTTCTTGCCCAGGTAGGTGTGCGCGGCAAGGCAATACTCACAGTCGTTGTGCTCAGCAACGGTCAGGGCTACGCGTTCTCGGGTCTTCGCGTCGAGTGAACCTTTGGCGAGCGCCCCGTTGAGCGCCAAGTATCCCTCGAGCGCGGCAGGACTGTTGCCAACCACCCGAAACAGGTTGGGGACCGATCCGAGCTGTCGTTTCGCGGCTTCAAGTAGCGGTTGCGAGCCCACAGGTGAGGTCTCGATGCTGTCGGGGGTGTTGATGCGACTCATGATTGTGACTCCTGTCGAAAGGACGGCGGTCAATCCGCCGCCACGCAGGCAACTTGAGCCGAAACCGCCCCCGCAACAATTAGCAACTCGCGAAAGACACTATTGCGTGATACGCAATAGTCATGGACCGCTTGGAAGCCATGACCGCCTTCGTCGCCGTTGCCGAACAACGCGGCTTCAGCGCCGCAGCAAGGCACCTCGGCATCTCTGCTTCAGCGGCGACTCGCATGGTGGCCGCTTTGGAAGAACACCTCGGCATCTCGCTGTTGCAACGAACGACGCGGTCGGTGACCATCACGGACGCGGGCGCCCGTTACCTCGACCAAGCTCGGCATATCTTGCAGGCGGTCGACGACGCCGAGAGCCGGGCCCGCGCCGAAGTGAGTGTTCCCACGGGGCACTTCGTCGTCGCGGCGCCGTCGGTTTTCGGCCGCTTGCAGGTGGCGCCACTGATGTGTGAATTCCTCGAAGCGAACCCCAACGTCACCGGTGAACTGACCCTTGCCGATCGTATGGTCAACTTGCTCGACGAAGGAATCGACGTCGCGGTGCGCATCGGCGCGCTGGACGATTCGAGCCTGCGCGCCCGCGTCGTTGGCAAGACGCGCCGCGTGCTCGTAGCGAGCTCCGGGTACCTGGCGGCACGACCCCGCATCCGCAAGCCAGCTGACCTCACCAAGCACCGATTGATCCAGTTCACGTCGTTGGCCCGTACGCCCGAGTGGCGCTTCGGTCAGGGGGCAACCGAACAGCGCTTCGCGTTCCGCCCGGCCTACGTCACCAACAGCGCTGACGCGGCGATCGGCCACGCTGAACGTGGGGGAGGAATCGCCATGGTGCTCTCCTATCAGGTTGCGGAGGCACTCACCGCCGGACGGCTGAGTATTCTGTTGGCTCAACACGAACCCCCACCCCTGCCGATCCACCTCGTCTACCCCGCGTCGCGTCTGGTTTCGGCGAGCTTGCGCGCATTCATCGATCTGGCGCTCCAACGCAACTGGCAGTTCCTGGCAAACTGACCCGATGGTCGCGGTGCCGCGGGCGCCCTCGTGGAGTCTGCTGCGCACACAGTGAGACGCGTTGGCGCGTCGTACGCCACACAACCGTCATCCAGACGCACCGCGACGCAGATTGTCATCGGCCAACGGCCTCCGACGTACTCCGTTTCCCGAGGTACCCCCAATTTGAGAAGAGTCGATGGGCGACCACTACATGGCCACGGGGAACGTACCGTTGCATTCGTTCGATGGGTGGGGTGCGGGATGCTACAGGCGGGCGCGAAGGCGACACAGCGCCGTCGCGGCTGACGACCCGCAACCGCTCGCGTTGGCTGCAGCAAACAGCGTCCACCTTGCTGGCAGCGCGTTCACGCATTCGCCAACTTAGACTCGAGGATCCCAATTGTCCGCTCAACCCCTGAGAAACGACGTAGCGGTCGCTGCCGACGACGCGCTTCCCTTCTTGCCTCCCAACTGGAACCAGGAGTTCGACGTCCAAGCGCATCTGTCGCGGGTACCGACCACGGCGACGGTCAAAGGAATGTTTTGGAACGATCTACAGAAGGTGGCTTGCAGCGTCGGCGCGGTGTTATCCCCGGCACGCTATGCGTCGTTTCACGACTACCCGCTGGTCGACTACATGCACGCCGTAGCCGAGGTGTCGGGCAAGGCATATCCCACGCTGCCGACGTTGCAGGCGATTCGGAACGTCGGAGTTCGTGGCTTCGCGACGCTATCAGACAGCTTGGCGGGCCGTGTGCTCTTTGCAATCGCCGGGCGAGATCTGCCCGCGACACTGGGGCTGGTTTCCGAAGCCTACAAGCGATGCCTGTCACCGGGTACTGCACGGCTCGCTTCGCTCGAGACCGGGTCCGCAGTCATCGAGCTGCGCAGCATCTGGAACTTCACGTTGGGCTATCAAGTCGGCGTCTTCGAAGGCGCCATCGGCTACTTCGGCCATAGCGGTCGTGTACAGGTCAGGGCGTTTTCGCCGTGTGACGCCGACTACTTGCTCGAATGGATCTGAATGAGTGTTCGCAGTGCTCGCCCATTTGGCGCACCCAGAACACTCATGCGGCGCCGGGCCGTTGCGACGAAGGGGAACACACGACGCAAGCGGTTCGCCATGTCCTCGCGGATATCGAGTTGGACGAAATCGCATGTCTGATTGGACATGGCGGTGCTTTGCCACGCGATTCCGGACAGAAAAAGGCGTGTCCGAGAGTTGGCACAGGGGCTGCATCGTGGGTCGGCGTCACCTCACACAGGAGCCATCCCATGCTTGCCAACGCTCGGTCCGTTCACTCTAGTCCCACCGTCCCCGCTTCCGTCGACTCTGCAGAGCTCGAGCTCGCCGTCAAAGGTATGTACGAGCGCGTCGCTCGCGAACCGCACGCGGAATTCCACTTCGAAACCGGTCGTGCCTTGGCGGAGCGGTTGGGCTACGAACCTTCGCGCCTCGACCAGGTTCCTGCCGCCGCCATCGATTCCTTCGCTGGGGTCGGACATCACTTCGAACTCGCAGCACTGAAGTCCGGTGAGTCCGTCGTCGACTTGGGCAGCGGCAGCGGAATGGACGCGTTCGTGGCGGCGACCTACGTCGGCGCGACGGGACGCGTCACCGGGTTCGACATGACCGACGCCCAACGCCTCAAAGCTACCGCCCTGCGCGACGCGGCAGGCGGGCGATTCGACCAAGTGCAATTCGTGGCCGGCTACATCGAACAGCTCACCCTCGACGACGCCAGTGCGGACTGCGTGATCAGCAACGGTGTCATCAACCTCGTCTCCGACAAGCAGCGCGTCTTCGACGAAGCTTCGCGCGTATTGCGCCCCGGCGGACGCCTGGCGCTGAGCGATATCGTCACTCGCGTGATCCTACCGCAATCCATCGTTTGCAACGCGGACCTATGGGCCGCATGCATCGGTGGAGCGATGCACCGCGAAGACTACCAAGCGGGCATCGAAGCTGCCGGCTTCCGTATCGAGCTGGTTCAGCTCAACAGCCAGTACGAGTTCCTCCCAGGCCGCGCGCAACGCTCGGCAACCAAGTACGAAGTGCACAGCGTCTCGCTGCTGGCCACCAAACTCTTAACCCCAACCTGACGTCCCAACCCCAAGGAAACATCACCATGAGCAGCGCGAAGAAGAAGCTTTTCGTAGTCATCACCCACGGCCTGGATCACGAGCTGAGCTCGGTGGGCTTCACCATCGCCAACGGCGGGATCACGTCGGGCCTGAGCGTCGATGTATTCTTGACCTCTTCGGCCGTCGATCTGGTGCGCAAGCGAGCCGCGGACGCGACCCAAGCGCACCCGCTCGAACCGCTGAAGAACCTGATCAACGACCTGCAGGGTCGCGGCGGCCGTATCTACGCCTGCACCCCGTGTGTGAAGGCGCGCGGCTACGAGCAGGAAGATCTGCTCGATGACGTCATCATTACCGGAGCCAGCGTCCTGCACGACGCCATCCTCGAGGGCGCCGCGACGTTGTCCTTCTGAGAACGACAACGAGCGTCGGCACCACCCCCGGACCATTGGTCTCGGGGGTTTTGGCCGTAGTGGCGAGTTACGAGTAGACGATGAGGCAATCAGCAGCGAGCGCCCGCGTCGCGCTGCCGAAACGTCACTCACGCCGCGGCGTTCGACGACTCCGACTGCTGGGCGCGCGGCAAGACAACCGAAAAGCGGCTACCCTTGCCGAGTTCACTCTCGACTTCGATGTCGCCCCCGTGCAAACGCACCATCTCCCGCGCGATCAACAACCCCAGACCGGAGCCTTCGCGCTCGGGGTTTGCTCGGTAGTAGCGGTGAAAGATCCGCTCGAGAGCGTCTTCGTCCATGCCGATCCCGGTGTCGACGACGTCGATGCGCAGTTCATCCGGTTTGGCGTCGAGACTGACACGGACTTCCCCACCGGGGTCAGTGAACTTGAGCGCATTTCCAATGATGTTTTCGAGTACCTGATGCAACTTGGCAACATCGATGCAACCGATGGCTTCAGGGGCGACCACGGTCAACGTCACGTCGCGCTCCCGCGCGATCGGACGAAGGGCATTGGCCACGTCATCGACCAATCGGGCAACATCGGCGGGGGCTGCATCGAGCGAACGCGCCTCAGACGTGATGCGAATGGCTTGCAACAACCAATTGACGACGCCAATCAGACGCACACTCTGGTTCTTGATGATGTCGACGTAGGCCAGCACTCGGTCGTCGACAGGACCAGCGATGCCGTCGAGCACGTTCTGGGCTGCCCCCTTGATCGACGTGAGCGGCGTTCGCAAATCGTGTGCAATGTCCTGCACCGCTTCTTCGCGGTGCCGCGCCTGCTGATCGAAGGCGATCTGCGCGCGGCTCAGCGCGATGTTGGCGCAATTGAGTTTGACCCCTCGCCGCCCAATCTCCCGCTCGAGCTCCAGGTTCTGGTGAGCGAGCTCCTCGTTCTGCGCCAGCAGAGAGGAGTTCTGCTGCTCCAGTTCGGCGATGCGCGCCAACAGCTGCTCGGGGTCGGGGGCGGTCATCGAGGCTTGTACGCTAGCACGCTGACACTGCGCACCTTGAACTTCTCGGCGGCAGACAGCGTCGCGTCCTGGGTGAAACGGTACGCATCGTTGGTCTCGCAAGTCTCGATCCGCAACCCTGAGGCCCGGATCAGCTCGAGGTATTGCTCCTGCTCCACGGCGCCGCCGATGCACTCGGCCCACAGCTCGCAGTTTTCGCGGACGGATTGCGGCAACTCGACACCAGTGACGATGTCCGAGATCATCAGCCGGCCACCAGCGCGCAGCACGCGCATCACCCCGTCGAAAATGCAGGTCTTGTCGACGGCGAGGTTGATGACCCCATTGCTGATCACGCAATCGAAGCTCTCGGCGTCGAAGGGCAATTCCTCGATGTGCCCTTTGACGAACCGCACCTGCGTCAACGAGGCCGCCTCGACAATCCTGCGCGACTTGTCCAGCATCGCATCGGTCATGTCGATGCCGACCACCGAACCGTCGACGCCCACCTGTAGTGCCGCATGGATCACGTCGCTCCCCGAACCCGAACCGAGATCGAGCACCCGTTCTCCCGGGCGCAACGGGTCGAGCCCGAAGTGGTGGCCCACGCCGGCAAACGACTCCATGGCTTTGCCTGGCATGCGATCGAGCAGCTCTTGCGAGTACCCCAGGCGCTCCATGATTGGGCGCCCCGTCGGAAAATGGAAGTCGCCCCGGGGGAATCGCGCGACGTCGCTGTACATGTCCGAAATGTAGCCTCGTAGCTGTTCAAGATCGATCATGGGGCCTTCTCCGCGAGAAACCGTGGCAGAAACGTGGCGTCAAGGCCATCCCGCGGCTGGTCTGTTTTTCGAACCGTCCGCACGAGTCGACCGCGACAATCCGTGTCGAGGTCGGCTCGACAGCTTGCAATTGGCATTCCAAGTACCTCCCGGATTCGTACGCGCTTCACCGTACCAGCTCAGTCTCTACAAACTCTTGAAACTCAACCGGTACCGGCACGCCCCGCGAGCGCGCTGGGCACGGACCGGCCCCGCGCGGGCGAAACGATCGCGACGCCAATATCCGAAAGGACATGACAGCCTCATGCCCATTCGGACATGCATCGCGCCCTGCGGTCACACCAAACGCGAGATTCAGCCTCCGTGCGAAGCCCCGAAGCGAATGGCACACGTCGTGCTATGAGCAGCGGGGTACCCTCTGGAGACAGACACGCAGAACCCGCGGGTGTCATCGCCCCCGCTGCGCCCCAACCGAGCCATCATGTCCGACGAGATCCCCCCGAGCAATGCACGGCTGTTAGTCGTGGACGACGATCCATCCATCCGCCTCGTGGTGCAAGACCGTTTTCGGGCTCTGGGTTATCCCACCGACATCGCAAGAGACGGCGACGAGGCGCTCGAGAAAATCGACAGCTTCGACCCGGAAGTCGTTCTGCTCGATCTGCGCATGCCCAAACGTGATGGTTTTGGGGTACTCGAGGCTCTGGAGTCGCGGGAGTCGCGTCCCGCAGTGATCGTGATCACCGCCCACGGCAGTATCGAAGCTGCGGTGAAGGCAGTGAAGATGGGAGCCGCCGACTTCGTTTCGAAACCGTTCGAACCGTCACACCTGCAACACCTCGTACACAAGACCTTGCAAACGCGACGCCTGCAGCGGCGGGTCGAACAGCTCGAAACCGAGGTATCCGAACGCCACACCCTGGTCGTGGGAACCAGCCGTGCGATGACGGAGATAGTGGGCGTGGCCAAACGCGCGGCGGCATCCGACGCGACCGTGCTGTTGCTCGGTGAAAGCGGCTCCGGCAAAGAAGTGTTGGCCCGCTACATCCATCACCTCAGTCCACGCAACGACGGCCCGTTCGTCGCGGTGAACTGCGCGACGTTGAGCAAGGAGCTACTCGAAAGCGAACTGTTCGGACACGAGAAGGGCGCGTTCACTGGCGCTGTGAAGTCGAAAATCGGGCGACTCGAACAAGCGAGCGGCGGCACGATCTTTCTCGACGAGATCGGCGAGCTCGACCCGGCGATTCAAGCCAAACTGCTCCGCGTGCTGCAAGAGCGCGAGTTCGAGCGCGTCGGTGGCACGCGCACGATGAGCACCGACGCACGGATCGTGTGCGCAACCCATCGAGACCTGCGTAAAGGCATCGGTGACGGAAGCTTTCGCGAAGATCTGTTCTACCGCATCAACATCGTATCGCTGCGCGTCCCACCGTTGCGTGAGCGTCACGAAGACATCCACGCGTTGCTCGATCACTTCCTCGCCAAGCACTCGAAGAACACGGGCGGCGGTGCCTTGCAACTCGACGACCTGGCGAGGCAGAGCCTGGCCAACTACAGCTGGCCGGGCAACGTGAGAGAACTGGCCAACGCCGTCGAACGCATGGTCGTTCTGCGCACGGGAAACCTGCTCACCGTCGACGATCTCCCGGAAGAAATTCGCGACGAAGCTCCCGCCTCGGTTCGCTGGCCTTCACCGAGTCAACCGCCACTCTCCGCCGCCGATCCCGAGGCGTCCTACCACGACGCAGTTCGCGAGGCGAAACGGCGCATCTTGCGCGCCGCGCTCGATCGCAACGAGAACGTCCAGACCCGAGCAGCGCAACAACTGGGCATCACCCAGCCGTACATGGCGCGACTGATGAAGAATCTCGACGTACCCCGGCAATAATCTCGAACGGACGGAAAACGGATCGGCAACACGGCTATTTCTCTGTGTTTCACCAAAGCCCGAGGTTAACATCGGCGCAATGACCGCTTTGCGACAGACGTACCTGAGTGCGGTGTTGTCTTGCGTCGCCTGCACCAACTCGGCGAACGGCGCAAGCGATCAGGTGCCCCGAGGTAAGGGCACGGTACCGGGCGACAGCGAGAGCGCCCCAACGCACGTCGAGGCGGGAGCCGATCCAGATCAAGAAAACGCCGACCTGGCCCCCACCAACACAGCCGGGCGTCACGTGGATGCGCGCGCTCCAGTTCGAATCGACGCCGCATCGCCCAGCGCATCGACCGACACCGAGCGACCATCGACCATGCCGTTCGATGCGAGCGGCGGCGACAGCGGTAGCCCGTCGAGTAGAGGCGTTCGCCCGCAAACTCCCTCCGTCGAGTGGAGCATACTGGTTACCATCGACGGAACGAGTTCCTCGATGATTTCACGGCACTCGGTCGCTGGGCGCGCAGACGAGGGTGCAGTGAGCTACATAGAACGGGTGACGTTACAAGACGGCACCGTGGAACGCCGTGTTCGTTTGCAGCGCTTCGACTCTACCGGCGTCGCCATCGGCGCCCCGCTGCTGCTCGCCGATGGTCTCGCCGAAGAACAATGGTTCGCAACTCCGTCACTTGCTGCGGACGACGAACACTACCTGGTTTGCGCGCCATCGCCTGCATCGGACGAGCGAGTGACGTGTGCGGCGCTCGACGGGGAGAATAACGTTGCTCCAGGTGTGTTCGAAGCCGTTGGCTCCTACCCAGCCGTTGCACACGCTGCCGAGACCTGGGTCGTCGCGTACCGTACCAGTGATGGCGGCATCGAACTCCAAGCGCTATCCACGAAGTTGGAGCCCGTGGGGGACGCCGTGCGGTTCGATATCTCCAACTTCGCCGACGTTGGTTCACAGGCGCCACTCGTCGTTGGCACCGAAACTGGTTTCGCCCTCGTCGCGGCAACGTCGCCCGATGGCCCCGCTCACTTGTTTCGGCTCGATACCGATCTGACTCCCACCGCAGATCCCACTCCCCTGGGGCGTGACTTCTGGCACGTCGCGAGTCTGGCAGCCGCGGATTCGAGGGCGGCAGTGAGCTTGGGGCGCCCGTACGAGAGCAGCCTGCTGTTGATCGAAGACGACCGAATCGTCTGGGATGTTACGATCGACGGAGGAGGAAAGACCGGCAACTATCAACCGGTGCTGGCAACGAGCGGAGCACTGGTCGCTGCGTGGTTCGACGACCCAGCACCCAACCCGCCAGCCGCATTGACGGCACCTCCCCGCCCATCATTCACCCTGAACACGCTGCTACTCGACGACCCACCCGCCGTTACGAACAGTGCCAGCGAGCACTACCTCGAGCTCGTTCGAGTCGGCAGCCGCGTGCTGCTCGTGGCCGCGGTACGCTACACGACGCCCGCGACCATCGAGGTGGCGGTGATACCCCACTAGCGCACCGATCAGCTTGCCAGTGCACGGAGTTGCCCCGAAAAGTCGCCCCTGCTTGAGTGAGGGCGTTTTTCGGGGCCACGTTCGGTCACGCTCGCTCGCTGTTCGGTGCTCTAGGTGGTTGATTTGTCGCGGCAATCAACATGATTGCCGCTCTAGCCGCAGCTCCAAACCCGAGCGCGTCGAGTTCTATCCAGGGACCCATTACGTGGAGAAGAAGGCCCCGCCGCTGTATCCGTTCAAGGAACGTCGGGCCCTTGAACGGAAGGAGACCGAAGCAAGCCATCGACCGCTGCGACGAGCTCCTCGCTGGTAAACGGCTTGCAAAGCAATGGCCAACGCTTCTGCAACCTCAGCGACGCGTCGTCGGGTGAGTAGCCCGAGATAAGCAGAACTGGTATCGGATTCTGCAGCTGCTCCAACTGGCGCGCTAGTTCGAAACCACCCATGACCGGCATCAGCACGTCACTGACCACCAGATCGAATTCTTCGGCCCCCATCAGTCGCTCGAGTGCCTCAGCGCCATCTGCCGCCTCGACGGCAACGTGCCCGGCCCTTTCGAGCTGTCGCACCATCAGCTGGCGAATGGCCAGCTCATCGTCAACAACGAGAATGCGAGCGCAGCCGCCGGCGGACCGCATCGGGCGCGGCGAACGAACATCACGCGGCTCGACACCCGCTCGCGCAACTGTGGGTAGCACGACGCGGAAGGTCGACCCCAGACCAATCTGAGACTCGACGTGAATCGTGCCACCAGCACGCTCCACGATGCTCCAGCACATCGCAAGCCCCAAGCCGGTCCCCACGCGTTGCGCACCGTCCAGCTTGGGATCGAAGATTCGGTCCAATACGCCGGGTGGGATCCCTGGACCATCATCGGTGATGGCAAGCTCGCAGTAGGCGCCTTCGGTGCCGGGGCCAGCGCCATGCAATTGCTCTCCGAGTCGACGCGCTTCGAGGCGCACGCGTCCTTGACCGTTCATCGCGTCTTTTGCGTTGAGGGCCAAGCTCACGACGACGTGCTCGATGGCGGTCGGATCGACGTGAACGACCCCCAGGTCGCCACTGATCTTCAGTTGCAACGAGACCGCCTGACCGAGCATTGGCGCCAAGGTGCGCGTCAAACCCCGCAGGAACGGTTCGAACGCCAACGGAACTGGCTCACCCTGAGATTGTCTTGATAGCGCCAACAGCCTGGAGGTGAGTTCACTCGCCCGATTGCTCGCACGGAGAACTTCCTCCAGATCCCCGCGCTGCCCGTTGGTGAGTTCCGAGCCCCGAAGCACGAGGTCCGTGTACGCGCCGATGATCGTCAGCAGGTTGTTGAAGTCGTGCGCGATACCGCCAGCCAGTTGTCTCGTCGCATCCATCCGCTGGGCGTGACGGTGGTGAACCTCGAGCTGCTTGCGTAAGGTGACGTCGACGGAGCTGATGACCACGCCGTCGAAGACTTTGAACATCCTCAGTTCGAAGCACCCCTGGCTACCATCAGGAAACACAAACGCGTTCTCCATTTCGCATGGCTCACCGGCCGTGAGAGCACGCTGGATGTTGCGAAACGCTTCCGTCGTTTCTATCCCGGGATAACACTCCTGCATCGTTCTTCCGAGCAGGTGCTCACGGGGGCGCTTGCCGTGTTCTGCCGCCACTTGGTTGAGGTAGCGGTAGCGCATCGCATTGTCGATGAACTGCACCCCAATCGGGAGCCTGTCTAGTAGCGACGTAACGCTGTCGAGTGCCTCGGCGATTCCTCCCATGTGGACCCAGCAGTCGTACGTGGTCTACCAAGAGGCCCACGCAGCGACAACCAGAAACGCTCGGAGCGCGTTCAGTGGTCGTAGGGAGCATGCAGATGCCCTGCCGGGTGAGCGTTGGCGAAGGCCCGAAGAATCGCCGACGATCTTGCTCGCCCACCAGCATGTGGCGTCACTCCTACGTCGTTGGAGCCGACCCCAATCGACGGGTGGACGACCAACACAACGGAACCCAAAACGAAAGCGCGCGGCAAATCGAGGGCCGGCAAGCGTTCGACTCCATCCGAGCCCCCTGACGACGTTACGTCCGACGCGGATACCCAAGGAAACCCGACGCACTGCCCTGAATACGCGGATGATCCTCGCGACAGAACGACGGTCAGGTCGAAGGCGGGACGCATGAGCAGTTTCTCAAGAACCAGCCGGGCTGACGTACGTCAGCCGGAGCACCCTTCGGCAGCGCCCGTCGGGCGGAGGTGACCACACACGTCTTTCTGACAAGCGTCGAAGCTTTCCTCGTCGCAACCGTCCCACTCCGCTTCAGTGCAGCACCGCATCATTTCCAGCCACTGTTCCTCTTGCCCGCAGTCCGCGCTATTTGCCTCGTCCTGCTCACACTCGCGCACGCAATCGGTCAGCGAAGCGCCGCACGCACTGACGATGACACCACAGATGTTCGGACACTCGTATGCAGGATCTCGAACACCCGGAAGTAGTGGTGCCGCATCGGACGTCGAGTCCACGGGCTCGTCATCCTGTTTTGAATCGGAGCTGGGGGCGCCGGTCCTCGTGGTCGCGGCGTCCGCGCCAACAGGCGCGGAGTCGTCGGAGGATTTCTTTCCGACGAAGCTCGACTCCCCGTCGGTACCGCCAGATCCCTGACCCGAGCAGGCAACGAGCAGCAACGCCCAGAACGCAACGCACCATGACCGCTGTCGACCGCGTTCGCATTCACTCATCTCGATCACTCTCCTTCAATTGATGTTCCGAAGCCGCCCCGTCCGCGAGCAGGTCCTCGCGGGGGAGCACTGACTGCCCTACGTAAGTGACGACATTCTCGCCGCGAGATGAGCGCCCGTGCTCCTGGTTGTGACGCGCGACGCGCTCGCGCAGATCCCTGCATTGCTCTCGCAAGCGTTCCAGTAAGCCCAACACCTCCGACTCCATGGGATGTCCCGGGCCCACGTCGAAAGTAAACGTCGAACCCCCAATCGATCCCCGAAACTGCTCTCGAACGTCCTCTGATTCGAGTCGGTTGCACATCGTGCGCACGACCGCCCGATAGTGGTCGTAAATGGCCGCCTCCCAGCCTTCTTCTGCACCTTCGCCAATGTAGAACCGCTCCGCATAGAGCTGAACGGCGCCAGGCGATTTTCGGGTTTCCACACGCCCCGCACCAGTAAGTCGCCGTATGGGCTCAGCCAGGGTTTCGACGCTGACTCCAGCCAGCTGCGCCAGTTGTTCGGGTTCTATCGGCCCATGGGAGAAGATTAGCGACCAGAGCAGTTCGTCGGTGGGGCCGTCGCCGTCGAGACGTTGAATCGCACCCAGTTCGTCGGCGCTGGCAGCGCGGTACAAGTCGTTCGAACGGGTGCCACTGGCGAACACCAGCCCACTCTCGACTAGGTCGTGAAGGATGCTCTTGACGTTCTCCTGGTCGTCACGACTGAAACGTTCCAAGACTTGGCGACGCGTGACGACACCGGACGCGCGCAGATGACTCAACACGGCTTCCCAAAGCGAACGTCCACGGTCGGTATCGCTTTCCTTGAGTCGCTGCATCTT
The DNA here is from genome assembly GCA_003235365.1 of Deltaproteobacteria bacterium. Lineage (GTDB taxonomy): Bacteria > Myxococcota_A > Polyangia > Polyangiales > Polyangiaceae > SZUA-265. Next base: position 5,431 of record QJWJ01000540.1, on the reverse strand, counting down.
TCGCTGGTAGGCGCGCAGCGAGATCCCGAACATGTCAGCGGTAACCTTGCGGCTTACGCCCTGCCGTTCGAGTTCGGAAGCCAAATCGACGAATACCTGACTGGCGATGTGGGCCAGCGGTGCCCGAGCGCCACCGGCCGTCGCCAACTTGGCGATCAACACCGTGGTCTGCTGGACGATCGATTCGATGAGGACCCGCACCTTCATGGCTGACTCCACCAGTTGAGCAGGTTCCGCGACCGTAACCCAGATGACATTTGTTCCATCCCACCCAGCCGCGAACCTACCCGGCCGCGCATCGCGTTGACTATTTTTCTAGTATTTACAGAAGGTTAGATTCCACGAAGCTACCGGGTGCACGAGTCAGCGCCAGCGACCTACTCCGCGCGAGTGCGTGCAACGACCGCTGGACATCGACAACCATCGTTGCACGCTTGGCCAGCAACGATGAACGACTCGAAACTCCGGCGTCGAGAGATGATCATTTCGGCGGTGGGCTGATGGAGAAGCCCACCCGGCAAGTTTCTCGCACACCCGCTTTGCACGGGCCTCCCCCACAGCCCCCGCAACTCAGCGCACTCGAGGGTAGCGCAAGCGCTTGGCGACTTCCCAAACGACGATGACCGCCAGCACCACGACGATCCCGACAGCGGCAACGCGCTGATCTGAGCTCGTCGCCGCGCGAGCCATCAGCGCGGTAATGGCGATGAATACAACCGGTATCGCCGTGATCACTCCGTGACGCACGGTAAAAGCCGCCGCGCAGGTCGAGCAGTGGTACTTGCGCGGCTGAAAGACGTACTCGAGATTGCCGTTGGTGCCGTCGGCCGACTCGTAGTACGGCTCGATGGTCGTCTCTCCAATGGGGCTCAGCACGGCACCACAGCGACAACGCCGATACACGTCGGCCGCGCGAGCACGCTTGTCGGCCTTGGCGGCTTGGTAGGACCCAAAGCACATCCGGCACAGGTGCTGCCCTTCCACAGTGAGCGACAATCGATCACCCGACGCGTTTGCCCCACACCCATCACACGGCATCGAGGCAGTGTACACGATCTCAGGGAGTTGGCACCGACTCCAATCAGGAATCGGTGCCCTCGACATGCTCAGTTCCCTTTGCAGGCGCCGTTCTTGCAGTTGTTCGAACAGCAGTCAGCGTTCACCACGCACGCTTGCTGGTTCCCAGCGCAGCTTCCGCCCACGCACGCGCTGGTGTCGTAAGCGCAGGTGCTGACGTTGCACGCCAACGTGCCACTGTCGAACCCGAGGCTCACGCAGGTATCCGCCAGTGCAACCCCGGCTTCGCACTGCTCGCTGCCCTCGACGACGCCGTCACCGCAGACGGACGCAACGGGTGCGCAGACGCGGTCAGTAGGCTTGCCGCCCGTGCAGTTGCCCACGCCGGAACAACACTGTGTGGTGCCGTTGCATCCGAGCCCGGATCCATCTGGAATGCATTGCACGGCGCAATCAGCAGGACAGGTTTGCTCGTCTTCGCTGCCGTTGCACACGCCGTCGCCACAGGCTGAACCGCAGTCTGCCGGACACGTCGTCGTTGCTTCCACGCCGGAGCACAGGCCATCGCCGCAGACGTCCGGGCAGTCTTGACCACAGTTGAGCGGGTTTTCAATTCCCGAACAGACTCCGTCGCCACAGACGTCCGGGCAGTCTTGAGGGCAGCTGAGCGGACTCTCGCCAACGTCGCAAACGGCATCTCCACACACCGCAGAAGTCGTCGCATCCGGGCCGATCAGCACGGTCATGGAAGCTGGCGATCCTTGATTGTTGGTGATCAAGACGCTTCCTGGCGCGTATCCCACCCACTGTGAAACGTCGAAAATCCCCGTAGACTCGGCGCCAACGGTGGTACTGCCAACCCGTAGCTTCGCCGAACCATCCGGCTTCATCCGCCAGATCTCGCCATCGCCGTTGTCTTCATTGACGAAGATCAATCCTTCGGGATAGCTGTTGCCTCCCAACGTCGTCGCGGCCGTCCAGTCCACGTTGTCCGGACTATCGAGACTCCCCGTTCCGCCGCTCGTATCGGAGATCTTGGTGACGGCGAAGCTCGACAGCCCCGCATCGAAACCGCTGGAGAACACCAGCGCGAAATCGAAGGTGAAGACCCCAAAGTTCTGGTTCCCGAGGACGGCTCGAGTCGGATCACTCGGGCTGGTGTCGATGTCTTCCAACTTGGTGGCGTTCAACGCGCCCGAGGCCGTCGTATCGAACGAGCCGACATTCGAATTTCCCAGAGACGGGAGCGACGCGTTGAGGTAGTACCAGCTCCCGAAAGCAAGGCCATTACGAGCGAGAAAGCTACTGCTGACGCTGCCATTGGAGTCCTTGCCCTTCTCTCCAACATACAACGCCATGTTGCTCGTGCCGCCATCGGGAGAGAGCAACAGCGCCACGTGCTGAGTCTCGCCCGTGTCGAGCAGAGCCGCGTTTTCCCAGGAGTCGAAGGGCATCCCCCCGATTCCGCCGGGTGCGCTGCCTGTGACACCGCTGAGTTGGTACAGATCACGCCCCACGCTGTCCAACGCGAAGAGTCGACCACCTGCAGTCTCCTCGCCGGTAATGTAGAGCTGATCGACGAACCCTCGCCCCACGCCGAACGTGTCGGGCGCGTATGCCTGCCCGGAACAGAAACGGGTGAAGCTCGTGTTGGACGCGCTGGACGTATTGACGAAGTTCGAACCCCCGTCGCTGCTCCAACGCGCATAGGCTTGTCGCGCCGAAATGACGAAACTCACTCCACCGGTGTTGCCGGTACTGATCACGTTGGCGACAGCCACACCCAGATTACCGACATCGAGATCGACTTCGCTGATGGAAGCGTCGCTCGTTTCGTGATTGACTTGCACCCGCAACGTCGCAGGATCTACCAACCACGCCCCGGCACCGTCGAAGGTTCCGGGCATCGCGTAGCTGAAGCCGTCGCCCGCCGGGTCCTCGCCCGAGCTAATCACCTCAAAAGCCTTCCAACCGTTGTCGGTCGTGATGCGTACCGTTCCGCCATCAAGCGCGTGAGCTGGCGCACCACCTAGTACGCAGAGACCGCCAAAAACGCACATACACGACGCAACGCGAAGCGTCGACGAGACCAATCTGTTCATCATAGACCCCTTCGAATGAACTCACGATGAATGTGAAGTTGGGCGCAAGGTAACCCCACAACCCGACACATTTTGGTCTCATCTCGAGAACGATTGGGTGACAATGCAGCCCGGGGATGACTCAATGCGGCAAACGGTCACCCCAGGCGGGGAGACGACGCACGAGAAGTGATCACTTCAGGCAACCTCGCCTCCTGACTACTCCGCCAGCTGTGCTGCGCGACCGATGAAGCACCTGACCCCACCGCAAACGGTGCACGCCGGTCAGCGGGGAAAAGTCGCGTCGGGGCCTTGGCTGTAGCTGAACGCGACCGCTGCGTCGCTCAGAGCCGTCGCATAGACCCGCAGCTCGTCGTAGCTGCCGGTGAACTCATCGTCAGAAGTATACTGGGATCGTCCGAGCCAGTTGTTCACCGCTTGCACGTCCGTCAGCGAATAGGTGGTCGGTGTGCTCGCGACTCGCTGCCCATTCCGAAACAACACCAACTGATCTCCAGTGTCGTCGAGCGCAACGGCGACGTGAGCCAGGTCCCCTTCAATCAACGTCCCCGCAGCGCTGACCGCCACGTCGGCACCTGCGGGGCCAAACGCTGCGTACGTCGTTCCTTCCGTAGTGGATGGAGAGAGGAAGAAGTAGCTGAGCCCCTCGCCCTGGGCGTCCTCACCGGCGCTGTTGGAACCGAAGTCGAATACCCGTTGCCAGGCATTGCCCCCGCGCCAGATCACCCACAACTCGACGGTGACGTCGGTCAAGCCGTCGAACAGTTGATTGGGCAGGTTGACGTACTCGTCGGAGGTCCCCCCCGCAAGCGAGAGCATGCCGCCATCGAGTTCGGCTTTCACGACCGAGCCGTGCGCCGCACCCACCGAGTCGAGGGCCACGACAGTGCTAGCGCCGTCGAAGGAGTAGCGGTGGACCAGAGCTTGTCCGAGTTGCTGACACAGCACGCTGCCAACTTCGTCGGTGAGGTCGGGAACGCCGCAGCCACACACGCTCGGCTCGATCTTGTCGGGGTCGCTGGCGCAAGCGTCGAGGCAATCGATCACTCCGTCACCATCGGCATCACCGATCTGTTCTTCGACGTTACACCCGCACAGTCCAGGCTCAGTCTTCACTGGGTCATTCGGACAGCCGTCGAGGCAGGCAATGACGTCGTCGCCGTCGATGTCGTCCACCAGTTCTTCGACCTCACAACCACACTGACCAGGTCTTATCTTGAACGGATCCGTCGGGCAGTCGTCCTCGCAATCCATCGTCAGGTCACCGTCGGAGTCGCTATCCGCAACGCCGCAATCACACACGCCCGGTTCGGTCTTCAGCGGATCGTCGGGACAGTCGTCGATCGCAGCGTCGAGGGTAGTCAGAGGCACTGACGGCAGAGTCGACGGGACAACCGACGGCGTCAGCCCCCCCGCATCGACGAGGACCTGGTCGGGAGCCGAGGAGGCCCCCGCTTCCGGCAACATCGTTTCGGCACTGCCGAACGGACCGACGACTTCCGGCAGCGGCTTCGTCGGGGACGCGGGCCCGGCGCCCGAGTCAGGCTCCCGCGGTGAGGGAGCCGCGACAACCGCGGTCGACCCCGAACCCGGGCTCTTGTCTGGAGCGCTCGGCCCGTCGACAACGCCGTCGCGAGACCCCGCATCGATCTCCGCTCGACTGCGGCGCCCCGCCACCAGGTCATCCAAGTCGGTGGTGCACGCGACCAGGATCAGCGAACACAGCAAAGCAGACCAGCCGCGACCCGCACGCGCTCCGTTCGAAGTTCTGATCTGTCGTGCTCTCATCTGTGGCATCTGGTGGCCGCCTCCCCAGGGCGATGCTCTGAAAGAAAAAAGAGGGGGCCCACTCGAGACGTAGGGTGAGTAACCGCAGCGGGGTCGAACTCGTCGCGCTAATTATGGATTGAGCGGCGCGAATTGTGCTTCAGGGTTCATCCCGGGGGAGCCTCAGCTATAGCGAATCCGGTTGGTCGCGCAATCGGCCATCACCCGACCCAAACCGTTTCCATTCGAATGGAATAATGGCGGGTCACGGCGAAACGTCGTGCCTGGCGGAATCACTAGAGAAGTTCTGAATCCCGACGCTTTCCACCTCCGGAGCAGCAGGGGACCAAACCGGGTTCCGCGCCGGGCACGAGCGGCCCGAAGCGCCCACGACTCCGCTCAATCGAGGAGCGGTTCGACAACGCCGGAAACAGACCATCCAGCTCGACCGGATTTGGCTACTCCAGCTCGCTCGGAGCCAACGTTCACCACCGCCGCTGATCAGACTCCGCTTTCCGCGTTTCGCGCGCGCGTCGTTCCCATGC
>QJWJ01000448.1 GCA_003235365.1 Deltaproteobacteria bacterium | reverse complement strand
GCTGGTGTGTCGCGAGAACGCGTGGAAGGTCCACGGCGCCATCGCCCCAGATGCGGCCGTCGAAGAATTCGCCGCATCGCTGCCGTCGGCAAACGAACTGACTGCGCTCCGACTGGGAACGCGGCAAAAGCATCCAGACATTCCCGATTCCGAGGATGTGCAGATGCTCTTCAACGTCGAGCACCTCATCGAGGGGACCCAATTGGTGCATAGTGTTCAGTTGTGGAACCTCGACGGCGTAAGTAGTGTCACTGCTTCGTGTCTCTCGTACCTATTGCAGGAGTTTGCCGCGCTGTCTTCGTTGGGGACAGGATCTGCACGTGGCTTTGGGTCAATAGCGCTCGACGGCTACGAGCGGGGCTCCGACGCTCCGGATTTGCCAACGCCAGACGAGTTCCTGCAGTACGTGAGAGACAACCGCGTGGAGTCGATAGACTGGGTGATGTCGTCGCGCAAAAAGCGCCGTCCCGCACCGAAGGCCGCAGAATGACGTGGGCTGAACAGAATGCCGTGTGGCGCTCCAGCGCACACCGACGTTGGTCGCCCCGATCTCCGGAGCCTCTACACGTGCGCTGTTGGCTATCGTCCCCAGTCGCATATGATGGGTATGACCCTCTGACAATTGAGGGCGCGCTTCAGTGCGCGGTAGTGCTGCGTGAAACCGGTCGCACCCCGGACGACGTCTTCAGCGCGTGCCCAGTTCGCGCCCCGCTTTCCGACACCGACATCGCAATCCCGATCGTTGACGATCGGTTCGGCAACGTGCCAATAGCCATGGCTTCTGTCGGCTGGTTCTCCGGCGACGCGCGCGCCACCAAGCGTCAATCGTGGAAGCGTGCTGACGCCGAGTACTACAGCAAGCGCGTCGTTAAGGTTGCGGAGGCCGCGAACAAGACACAGATGCTACTCAAGGCGACAGTGACAGCACTTTACGTCGACTTCTACGTGTGTGGTGATCGCGCGCTGTTGACCGACCTGCTGACAGATGTTTCCCATTTGGGCGCCTCAAGAGCGGGTGGGCTAGGTGAACTGCATGGGGTGGAGGTTCACCCATGTAACGCCAAAGCGTGGTTCGTTGGGCCAGGCACGCGCCTGATGAGGGTGCTCCCCCATGGTCGCCACACGGCTCACCGAGGCTCATTCGACACGCGAGAGTCCACGCTCCGGGCACCGTATTGGCATCATAGAACCCGAGAGCTCTGCGATGTGCCCGTTCAGCGATTGGGGGTAATGTGCTAGTTGTTGGTGAACTCACTTTGCCACGCGCACGAAAGGCGCTCGCGGGAAAGCTGGCAGACATCACCTACTCGGACCCCCCTTGGGGGCCAGGGAATCTGATGTACTGGCGCACCCACAATGGAGAGCAGTCCCGCCCCGACTGGGACACGTTTCTCGAGTTGTTCTGCGACATTGTCGCGAACAACACGAAGGACGGCGGTCACATTTTCGTCGAAATGGGGGTTCGGTGGGTTGACGAACTGGCCGCTGCAATGGCTGCGCGACAGCGCCCTGAGTCGGCTCGCTTCCGTTGTCTGTACGGAAGCCCAAAACGCCCCAACGTCCTGTGGTACAGCGGCCCCGGGACAACGTCGGACCCGACTGGATTGTCGGGCGTGAAGATGACGCACACGGCGTTGAGTGGAGTGGCCGTGCCAGGTTTGCTGGTATTCGACCCATGTTGCGGAAAGGGCATGACTGCGCGCTGTGCGACGCGGCTAGGGATGCGGTTCGCCGGCGTCGAACTGAATCCCAAGCGCGCCCAGGTTACCCGCGCTTGGCTCAACGCGCAGGCGCCGATATGATCCGGTTGGGGCTCGACTCGGCAGCGAAGGCCGCGTGTGTGATGGGCTACGTGTCCAAGCACCCGATCCGTAAGGTGTTCGTTTTCGCCCCTGACCGGTTTCGGGTTGACTTCGCGCCACCATGCGCAACTGAACACATCGAATACGCGCAGATCATCCTTTACCGGTACTACTACCGACTGCTGCAAGAGATCGATGGCGACGTCTTGCTCGTCGTCAACGAGTGCATGCGCACGCAGAACCGGCACGATCTGACTTACAACTGCCTCCGTAACTTCCTGCAGCAAACTCGACACCAGATCATCTTCCAGCGATTACCAATCATCGACGATGCCGACGACTTCATGACGCTGGTAGACCTGGACACGCGAAGCAAATGGCGCCGTCAGAAGTGGGACGCCAAAGCCATGCGCGGGGACATCGACATTTCCGTAGCGGAGCGTTGCGTTCGGATTGAGTCGATCGACATTGAAGCCGACACATCTACCCAAGCGAAGTACGCGCGCAAGAAGCGTCAACTGATCGACGGCATCGGCCTGAAGGATCCGCACACCATACCGCGCAACCTGCTGCTGATCGGAGGGGCCGCCAAGCTTCAGCACGTCGACACCGCGTCGCTTTACGTTGGTCGCAACGACCGGTTCAAGCTCCCGAACCTATGCACCTATCGCCAGGTGAGCGACGTGACACAACGAACGGTGTTCGAGTTCTGCCACGGATTCCTGGAGTTTTCGGACTTTCTTGCCGTAACTGGACAGCACGTCATTCCAGCGCTGGTCACAGACCTGAAGGTGGATCGCTGGTACCTATCTCGCTTCAACCAATGGACGGAACGGGTTCGCGATGCCTACGCAGCGCTTTCTGAATAGCTCGGTACTGGACGCCGCGCGTGATCGCATAGCGTTCATCTTCGATTCAGTCGAATCAGTCATCGTGTCGATCAGCGGCGGCAAAGACTCCACGGTACTCGCTCACCTGGCGCTCAGTGAAGCCCAGCGCCGGGGCCGGAAAGTCGGCATGTACTTCCTGGACGAAGAGGTCGTCTACGACAGCACCGTGAAGCAGGTCGCGGCTCTGATGTCCATGTTTCCGGACGTGACAATGCAACTGTGGCTTCAGGTCGAGATGCGCCTTACCAACGCCACCTCGACGACCGAAGGGCAGCTCATCTGCTGGGAGGCCGGTAAGCACAAGATCTGGATGCGACCCAAGCGGCCAGACTCGATGCACTTCCCACCATGGGATCGCGACAAGCAAACTGTGCGCAACAAGCGCAAAGGGTTTGGTTTCTACGATGCGATAGAGAACTTCGAGCGCTGCTATTCAAGCACTGCATTCTTGGTAGGCCTGCGTGCCGCTGGTGAGTCACCGAACCGGTGGCGAGCGGTCACCAAGAATCCAGTCGAATTCGGCGGCAGGCGCGTCTACTGGGGCACTAAGAAGGGCGACAACTTCGCCCTGTATCCTCTGTACGACTGGAACTACTACGATGTTTGGCGCTACATCCATGATGAGGGAGTTCCGTACTCACACGTCTACGACATGCAGTTCCGCAAGGGGTACACAGTCAGCGAGATGCGCGTGTCTTCGCTGATTCACGAGCGCTCACTGAAATCGTTGTGCGATCTTCCGGAGTTCGAGCCCAAGACGTACAACCGACTCCTAAAACGCGTGAAAGGCATATCTCTTGCGCAGGAAACAGCCAAGAACAGCAAGCTATTCGCATGTCGCAAGCTACCAAAGAATTTTGCGAGCTGGATCAAGTACCGTGATTTCTTGCTCGACACTC
>QJWJ01000168.1 GCA_003235365.1 Deltaproteobacteria bacterium | reverse complement strand
CGCACTATGGAACGGTGATCTTCCCGGCACGACCCCGGAAGCCTCGTGACAAGGCCAAGGTGGAGGTTTCGGTGCAGGTAGCGCAACGCTGGATTTCGATACGTGAGTCGCAGTGCAGGATGGCTTTGTCGGAGAGGGCCGTGCGATGCACGTAGCACCCGGCCCGAGGTAGTCGAGCACGACCTGGGCGCCTTGCACCACTGGTTTGGCGTAGACGACCCAGCGCTTGTCGGGGATGCGCGGCAGCGTCGGCTGCGCCGCGGCTCGCACGGCTCGCTCGCTCTGCGCGACGCGAAAACGCTACTTTGTTGGCCGGACGACAGCCCCGCACCGGACCCGAACGACGACGCGCCTCGCCGGTCGTCATGGTCCAAGAGACACTCTACGCACTATGAAGCAGCCCTTTCACCTGACATCAGCAGCCTGATCAAGGACAGTCAGCCTCATCCGACCCATCGAGGCAGTCCTCCACCTCATCGCACCACCATTCCTCACGAATCGCGCGGCCATCTGCGCATACTTGCGTGGGGACTTCGTTTTCCGCACAAGCGGCAGGGCTTTCGTCCCAGCCGTCACGGCATGTCTTCCAGCCATTGCAGAGATGCTCAATGGTTATCGAGTTGCCGCTTGGACAAGCTATCTCGCCACCGAGGTCCACTGGCGGTGGACAGTACTCATCAACCTCATCTTCCGCTGACGCGCACTGAGCATGGCCATCACACACGAACTGAGGCGAATACCGCGTGCCGTCATCGCAGACGAAGGGAGGCGGCAGCGCGTCGCCCCAACACTCTCCAAGAACTGCCGCTTCAAGATCATACGGCAGAGGCGGACAATACCGCAAAGTCCGGTTGTAGTTGCGCTCGCATCGCGCCATGCGCTCGGAATCACAACGAATCCGCTGCAAGCATTCATACAATGAGTCAGCAGCATCACGCCGACATCTAGCGTTCGGATCGCCCACATCCGTTCGACTCATCACCTCATCGATGCACGCAAGGACAGGCGGGGGCGGGAGGCGCTCATATACATCCGGAGCACAACCCTCAATATCGGGCTCTTGGCCCGGGGGATAGTCGTCCGCCACTGACCCGCATTCGCAACTAACCCGGCCCGCCTCCGTCAAGTACACATGCATCTCGGCCAACAACGTCGATGGGTCTACATCATCGGACGCCTCCGGAAGCGGCTCCAGCTCGGGTGAGCCTTCTGGAAAAGACGCTTCGGGAATCTGCGGAGGCGCGCCAGGCAACGGCTTCTCTAACAGCACCTCACCCTGCGTTGCCGGAGCGGCTGGCGAAGAATCGCCGCTCCCGTCCGGAACGACCGCCTCCTCTGAATTGTCAGTCTCTTCCTGCGCTGGAAGCGTAGTTTCGACAGATGCTGGTGTACCCTCGCTGCCCTCGTCTCGCTCCCGCACGTCATCATCGCCGTTCCCAGCGGCATCCGTCTCACGATGCTCGTCCGTCCCCGAGGTCCTCGCGATGTCCGTCGCAGAGCCGGGACTGCAAGCACCTATGATAAGACCAGCCACCATTGTGGACCAACGAGACATCATCAACCTCTACCATGGACGCCGGCCACAATCTGGCTAGTGCAGTATCTCGCATGCGCAAGAGTGAACTATTTCCCATGGGTTATGACCCGCGCGGGGTCTTCCCGAGCACAGTGGTTTTGTCCGTAGATGATTGCAGCGTCACCCACCGCCGCCCAACAGGCCATTGCACACCGACGAGCAGTCTGGAGCGCCTCGCCTTGCTGGTAGGCCCCGTGTGGTGCCGGCTGGTCGCCGGCACGGCTCGTTGGTAGTGTTGCCACCTGAACTGCCTTCCGGTACCTGCTCGCGGGTGAATGGCGGGTTAGGCGGACCCCAATGACCACCAACGACGCGTTCACGGGCAAGGCCAGACTCTACGCTGAGCACCGCTTCGACTACCCGGACGCGTTTCTCGCCAGTGCGTTCGACAGGGTCTCGCTCGCTCCCGCAACTCGAGTGGCGGAGCTGGGCAGCGGCACGGGGCTCCTATCGCGTCATCTGCTTCGCCGTGGCGCGCGGGTTTACGGCGTGGAGCCGTCTTCGGAGATGCGCGCAACAGCGGAGCAAGCTCTCCAGAGCTCACCCCGATTCGTCTCGGTGGCGGGGTCGGCGGAGTCAACCGGTCTCCTAGACACATCCGTTGACCTTCTTGTAGCGGGAAACGCGTTTCACTACTTCGACCCGGCGCGGGCTCGCGCGGAAGCGGATCGCATCCTCGTTCGCGGCGGCGCAGTACTCTTTCTCGATCATCGCGCCCCCGCCTGTCCACCGCCCTTCATGGCCGCCTACCTGCAGTTTGTTCGACGTTGGACGCCGCCGGAGCTCATGCGGGCGCACTGCGATGACGACCTTCCGCTGCGGCTTGCAACGTTCTTTCAAGATCGCTCCTACGTCTCAGAAGCCCCCGCTGAGCAAGTCTATCCCATAACCTGGGGCCGCCTACGAGATCGCTTTTTGACCACTTCGATCGCTCCACTTCCGAACTCTCCCGACCTCGGTCACGTGATGGATGACCTCCACGTGGTGTTTGCCGAGCATCAACAGGACGGCGTAGTGCCTTTCGTGTTGCAGTGGGCGGCCACTTGGTCATGTCCGTGGGGGCCAGCGGCCTGACACGCAGATCCAGTCGACGAAGGCCCACAGCGCAGCTTGCCGACGTCCGTGGAACGCGCAGCCCCCGCCGACTTCGAAGCCGCAATGACGTGCTCCTCGCAGTTTCTCCCAAGCCCACTCGTTCCGCGACGAACGAGGAAGTGCCTCGCCGGCTGACACGTATATACTGGTCGCCGTCACTGCCCTCTTTCAGAAGCTCGCCGATACCATGGTCTTGAGCTCCTTGCTCGAAACGCTTGTCCAGTTCGTCGGCTCGTACGAATGTTGCCGCCGCCCAGAATGGAGCCCACTTCCAACGGTTTCAGCGGGACCCGGGTCTGAGCGTCAAGTAGCCCGAAAGTGAGCCGGAACGCTGACGCGCGGTGACGATTGCGCGTACGAGGAAATAGACGAAAGCCCGGCATAACTCTGGCAAGAGACCGGGCCTTCGGGGGTGCGGCGGGTACCGCAACTAGCTCGGATTCTCGTGTCTCGGCAACCCACGCCCTACGACACCGCCCATCGCTCCGACCATCCCCATCGGCATGGTCACCTGGTCACCGCTCAAACCGTCGGAACTGGGACCGTCGCTCGCCGCTGGTAACACACGGCCCGACGAATCCGGCACGGCCGCTACGCAACATGCAGCAAAGGCGTACTATACCCAACGCACGTGGCAGGTAGTCTGGGCCTGAAACGGGGTCGTTCGACGTGAACCCAAGCGAACGGCAATGGTGAACAAGGGAGGTAGAGCGATGGCACGTCTGTACAAACTCCGGGCTCCCAGGTCGTTGGCGGCCTGTGGAAAGTATCTGCTCTTGTTGTCTTGCTGGTTGGTTGGCCTCGCGTCGACGCGCCCGGCGGCCGCGGCATCCGGTCCCGGGGGTGTCGTGTTGGTGATGGACGCGTCCCGAAGCATGCAGGAACGCTTGGGCGACAAGAGCAAGATGCAAGTGGCCCAGGAGGTGACAGGCAAGCTCATCGAGAATTGGGGGGCCGACCTCCCCATCGGTCTGACGGTGTACGGCCATCGGTCGGCCTCACGATGCGACGACATCGAGGCCGCGGTACCCGTCGGCAAGCTGAACGCCGCTGCCTTCCTCTCGGTCGTGCAACGACTGACGCCCCGCGGAAGAACCCCACTCACGGCCGCCGTCGAGCATGCCGCCAGTCAGCTCGATTATCAGAAGCGGAAAGGCACCATCATTCTGGTCAGCGATGGAGAAGAGAGCTGTGGAGGCGATCCTTGCGCTCTGGCCGCCGAACTAGCGAAGCGTGGCCTCGACTTCACCGTGCACGTGGTCGGCTTTGGGCTCAGTTCAGCCCCCAAAACGCGAACGCTCTCGTGCTTGGCGGACGAGACGGGTGGGCAGTACCGCGGCGCGGGCAGCGCCGCCGAATTGAACGACGTGCTCGAGGAAATGGTCGACGAGGTTGGCCGTCGCAGTGGTCTGCCGCCGTCGAAGCCCAGCCTGCGCCGTCTTCCGGAGACCACGCCCGCGGGTGCCCGCGTGAAGTTTCGTGCCGTGCGCGTCCCTGGAGGCACGTCTATCGCCCCGTCTTGGAGCATCTACTCCGAGGATGGGAGCAAACGGGTCACGTGGAGCCCCAACAAGACGAGCACCAGCTTTCGTTTACCCGAAGGGCGCTACCGCCTCATCTCCAAGTATCGAAGCGTCAACCTCAACCTGCCCTTCGATGTGTCTGCGGGACCCAACCCAGTGTTCGAGGTGGCGTTCAACTCCGCTCGTGTCTCGGTTTCGAGTGTGGCCGCGAAGGATGGCTCGCCTCTGGCCAGCTACGTCGAGGTCTGGAGCCCCGGCGGAAAACGAGTGGACTTCTCGCCCCGGAAGGCGAAGTGCTTCTTCGAGCTGTTCCCCGGGCGCTATCGCTTGGTCGTCAAAGCGAAGGATAAAACCATCGAGAAGCACGTCACCTTGTCTAGCGGGGACGAGATCACCCAAACGATACAGGTCACCCTAGACCAATAGCGGGCAGCTGTTCACGGGCGCCTGGTCCGATCGCCTCGGTCGCAAGGGGCTCATCGTCGCGGGCATGTGGATACAGGCAGCGGGAATCGTCGTCGTCGCGCTTGGGGCTCGACGTTCCTGTTCTTCGCTGGCGGCGCCGTGCTGCTCGGGGTCGGGACGGCCATGGTCTACCCGACGTTGCTTGCTGCCATCGGCGACGTCGCCCCCCCAACCTGGCGCGCCTCCTCTGTGGGCGTCTATCGCCTGTGGCGTGACATGGGCTACGCGGTTGGCGCGTTGCTCGCCGGTGTGGTTGCCGACGCATTCGGACTCTCGGCGGCGACACTCACCATCGCCTGCCCGACTTTTGCGTCAGGCGTCCTGGTTGCCGCCCGCATGCGTGAAACACTATCGCCCGATGACGTGAGTGGGCAGCTTGACCGCGCCTTGGCAACGCCGGAGACCTGACGTGACAAGAACGCCATTCATGCTCACCAGATCCTCCCTACGGCACAGAGCGCAGTTACAACGGGCTGCGCCTTGCTGGCGCCTTGGCAAGACGGATACCGAAGACATTGCCCTTCCCTCGATGTTCTTGGCGTACGGCAGCGACGGGGCCTGGGTCCGTGGGAAGGTCGCCCAAGAGTGCGTCAACACGCTGTGTCGCGAGCGAGGGCTGCTCACGGGCCAGTGGGTTTAGGGAATTCCAACCAAACATTAGCAGCGAGTTGACTACGAGGAGCCGTCTGCCTGGGGACACTAGGCTCCCGGACGCCAATTGTGCGAGCGACTGCTGCACAATTGGGCGCCGGACCGTTCGTCGTCGGCGATGCACGTGGACCATCGCACGGGCGCGATTTGACTACCGTCGTGACCATGCGCGCTCGTGGGCCGAGTTTGGTCCCAGACGTTGTAGACTGGGCGCTTGCGAGGAGCTGGTTCCTGCAGCCCTCGAACTTGTGCTACTGAACAGAGAGACAGATGCCGCGGTCAGATTTGCTTCTCAGTCTCGTGAAGGCCGGCTCCAAGGGAGACGGGCCTGGGTTCCGGCGCTCCCTGGAGGCTCTCGTGGCGGACGAGCGCGGGCGCCAGCACCACGTCGTGGCCAAACAGCTCGAGCAGTACTTGGCCCCGGGGGCGCCTGCGGCCGCAGCAACCACGCGCCCCATCTCGCCGACGCCAGAGGCGCTCGTGGACGAGATACATCCGGAGCGCAGTCTGGCCGACCTGGTACTGCCGCCGGAGGTCCAGCAGGTGTGCTCGGAGATCGTGGAAGAGCAGCATCGCAGCGAGCTGCTCCGGTCTCACGGGTTGGAGCCCCGGCATGCCGTGCTGCTGCTCGGGCCCCCGGGCAACGGCAAGACATCGCTTGCGGAGGCCATCGGAGGCGAGCTCGCGGTGCCGTTGCTGCGCGTTCGGTACGATGCCGTGGTCGGCAGCTTCTTGGGCGAGACAGCTTCGCGGTTGGGTCGCGTGTTCGATCACGCGCGGACGCGGCAGTGCGTCCTGTTCTTCGACGAGTTTGACGCTGTCGGCAAGGAGCGTGGTGATGAACACGAGACCGGTGAGATCAAGCGGGTGGTCAACTCGCTGCTAATGCAGATCGACTCGCTGCCGTCCTATGTCGTCGTGGTCGCGGCCAGCAATCATCCCGAGCTGCTGGATCGCGCCGTGTGGCGGCGGTTCCAGGTACGTGCCCAATTGCCCCCGCCGGGGCCCGCCGAAGTCGCGCGTTGGATCCAGCGCTTCGAGGAACGCAGTGGGTTGAAGCTCCATCTCGGAGACAAGAGCCTCGAGGCTCACTTGCACGGGGTCAGCTACGCTGAACTCGAAGAGTTCTGTTTGGACATCCACCGTCGAGTCGTCTTGGCGGGTGCCGACGCCAAGGCTAGGAGCATCGCGCGGACGGTCTTGAAGCAGTGGAGCTCGCGGGCCGCAGCGAGAGAGTGAAGACAGTGGGGGAGGGGGACTATCCGATACTGGCACTGCCAGCGGGGGAGGTTGTTCCCCGCGTCGAAAGGCCGCCGGGACGCGGAGGGGCGAAGAACCCTACGAAAGCGCGTCAGATCGAGCGGCTCGATCCGCAGTTCCTGGAGCTGCGGCGGGCGTTGGAAGCTCGCAGAGCGGACTTGTCCACTTCCGCGTTGGGTGCGGCGCCGGAGCACGTATTGGTATTCGAGACTAACGGTTCCCCCGACAAGTTCTTCGCCGAGGTTGCGAAGCGCCCCGAACTCGAGTGGCTGTTGGACTTCGAAGATCGCGTCCTGGCAGATGACGACTTCAGGCCGGCGCGGCAGCGGGCGAAGCCGCTGCCACCCAAGGTAGAGCAGACGCTCACCCAGTACGCGTACATGGTCCTGTTCAATCAGGTTGCGCTCGAACAGCTGCTGTCCTATTGGGCCGCGTATAAGACGGGGAAGATGCCAAGGGGGCTCGGCGCATGGTCCGAAGTGTTTCGCTGCCTGCGTGCAATCCGCCGCTGGGGTCCTCGCGACAGACTGCGCGAGGCAGACTTGCTCCAAGACCTGTTGGAGTCCGTCGATCCGCTTCGCACGGTGCCCGTGGAAATCGAACTGTGGCCCCGCTCAGCCGAACACCGACGACAGACGCGCGAGCGTCTGAAGGCCGAGGTGGAAGCTGTCGGTGGCACTGTCCTCGATGCGGTCGAGATGCCCGCGATCCACTACCACGCGATGCTCGTGGAGCTGCCTCATCACGAGCTGCAATCCTTGTTGAAGCAGGATGTGGCTTGGCTGCTCATCGACGACATCTACCTGGTGCGACCGACACCGCAATGCGTGACTGACGTCGATATCTCGGGGGCGGCGGATGGACCGCCGGTCGCTGGTACTGGGCCCGCTCTAGGCGAACCCGTCGTTGCGCTGTTGGACGGATTGCCGATGGAGAATCACGCCCATCTCCAAGGACACCTCGTCGTGGACGATCCGGACGGTTGGGGCGCCACCTACCAGGTCGCCGATCGCAAACATGGCACCGCCATGGCTTCGCTGATTCTCCGCGGAGGCAACGAACTGGCAGACACTCCGCCTGGGCATCCACTCTACGTGAGGCCGATCCTCTATCCGGTTCGGGATGGATTTGGTCAGGTCGCGGAACGTCCTCCCCGCGGCAGACTCTGGCTCGACGTGATCCATCAAGCGATACGACGGATGCTTGCGCCAGACGTTCCAGGTGGTCCAGTGGCGGCCAGCGTCAAGATCGTCAACCTGTCCGTCGGAGACACGGGCAGGCCTTTCCTTCACGAGCCGAGCCCACTCGCGCGTCTCTTGGATTGGCTTTCGTGGAAGCACCAGGTGCTCTTCATCGTGAGCGCGGGGAACCACGGCGATGACCTGCCTCGCGAATGTGAGGACGATGCTCAGCTTCTGCAGCACATCTTCGCCAACCGACGGCATCGTCGGCTGTTGAGTCCCGGGGAGTCGTTGAACGCGATTACCGTTGGAGCCGTTGGCCTTGATCACGCTTCCGCTCCGATCCCGCCGAACGCTAGACCTCTGCCGAGCCGTCCCGATCTGCCCGCAGCCTACTCCGCGTTGGGACGCGGCCATCGAAGGAGCGTGAAACCGGATGTCTTGATGGCCGCTGGAAGGCAGTTGTACCGGCGCCTGCCGATGCAGGATGCCCCTTGGACGCCTCTCCGCCGGCATGTCGTGGGCCAATTGGTCGCGGTCCCTGCCAACGTCGGCTCGAGACCGACTGCGCGGTTGTCTGGCACGAGCAACGCTGCTGCGTTAACGTCCCGTCTGGGGGGACTGTACGTCGACACCATCGCCAACGTCATTCAGCGTGGAGGCCAGAGTGACTGGCTCAGTGATGTTCCTGTGGCCGTCCTCGTCAAGGCGCTGCTGATCCACACAGCGGACTGGCACTCGGAGGCTTTCGAGTTCGCCAAGCAGGCGCTTGCCGACTGGGTCGTCCCTGGGCGCGCCAAAGATGATCTGGCGGGGGTGCTTGGCTACGGCGTACTCCGCGCGGAGCGTGGCCTGGGTTGTACCCCGGAGCGGGCGACCGCAATCGGTGGGGGCCACATTGTGAAAGACATGCGGATGCGACACCGGGTGCCCATCCCCTCAGCGCTGCACACGTTCGGCGGGTGGCGCCGCGTCACGGTCACATTGGCGTGGCTGTCGCCGGTGAACTCCGGGAACAGAAAGTACCGAGTCGCGCGCTTGGGGCTCGACTTGCCCAACGACAAGGACACGCCGCTTCGCGTGAAGGCGAGTCAAGTGCACAGCGAGGCGACCACGCGCGGTACTGCGCAACATGTCGTCCTCCAACGCGTGACGTCCGCGATGAACATCGGGCCCGATGACGAGTTCGAGTTCTTCGTTTCGTGCGCGGAGGACTGTGGCAAGCTGGATGCGCCCGTGCCATACGGGCTCGCTGTTAGCCTGGAGGTTGAGCCAGGTGCGCAACTGCCAATCTACGAAGAAGTCCGCGAGCGGTTGAAACCGAGAGTGGCCGTGCCGGCGCGTGTGCGGTGAGTGGGGCGCCGTGGCGCTGCGCCCGACCACGGTGTCGCTCCCAATTGAGGGTGTCTGACGCGCTGCGGGGTCGGTATCTCCGGGACAATTCTCTGCCCGATCCGCCCGACATGCGCATAGGTCCGGGCCTATCTCTTGGAGCAAACGAGCCACACGGCTCTCCCACCGATCGAACGAGCGCGGCTTGCTCAGCAACTCGACGTCCATTCACTCCGCGTCTGGTAACGGTCGCGCAGCACCGACGCCCAGCTTCGGCCCGTACAATCGCTTCTCGAGCTCGTCCTCCGACAAGTCGGCGAGCTCGTTCCAATCGAGCAACTTTGCGCTCTTGGCCCGCCCCACCGTGTCGCCAACGGTGCCGGCGCCAATGCCGAGGCAGCTCGCGATCTCTCGGTGCGTCCTGCCGAGCAGCTCTTTTCGTCTAGCCGGCGGCGGAGCCTGGTGTAGGGTGGCCCAGAGCCCACCACGAGTCGAAGGAGTTCCGTCTGCGCATCTGGGGATTGATCGACAAGAGCCACACGCCCGACGGAACTCCGATCGAGCTCTTCCGCCATGGGGACGAGTTCAGCATCAATGCTGGCGGGCGGCTGCTGATGAGCAGCACGCTGTACGGTTCTGAGCAGGCCCTGGCGCAGGTCGCAATCGCAGCACGCGGGGAGCGGCCACCCAAGCGCGTGTTGGTCGGTGGCCTCGGCTGTGGCTATACGCTGGCGGCGGCGCTGGCCGTGTTGCCGCCGGATGCCAACGTGACGGTTGTGGAGCTGGTACCCGCCGTCGTGAAGTGGAATCGTGAGGTGCTGGGCGAGCCAACAGGCTGGCCTTTGAACGACCCCCGCGTTTCGGTGCTGGAGGAGGATGTCATCGAACACCTGCGGCAGTTGCCGCGTGAGCAGCGCTACGATGTGATTCTGCTCGACGTGGACAACGGCCCGGTAGCGTTCACACAAGACAGTAACAACTGGCTCTACTCGCGGGCGGGCCTTGCCTGCGTCCGGCGGGCCTTGAGCGCCAGGGGTGTCATGGCAGTATGGTCTGCGGGACCAGACGCGGGCTTCTCGGCGAAGTTGCAGGCAACGGGCTTCGATGTGGTCGAGCACCAGGTGCGCGCACGTACTCAGCAGGCTCGTCTGCGCCACGTCGTTTGGGTGGGCGTGCGGCGCAAGAGCACTGCCCAGAGCTCGAAGAACCCAGCACAACGAACGCGCCGCGCCGGCAGGACCCATGCTGCGTCCAAGCATTGAGCAACGCAGCTCGCCGTCACCGAGACTGTACTGGACCTCTACAGCTGCCCTGCTACCTGTGCGAATTTCACGCTCGCGCCCGACCGTGTGTGTGTGTGTGTGGTGTTGAGCCCGCGCACCGCCAAGAACGACCCGAGCGACGTTCGACGCGATCGAGCTCGAGTTTGCCGTGTTGTGACACCGCGTCGTTCTGCGGGAACGGTAAGTCGTCAGGCCCCGGCGCAAACGGCACGGCCTGCCAATGAATGCCATCCCACGAACGGTACATGATGTTCGGCGCGTTGCTGGCCGCCGGCACCTCAATCAAGCGCCAGGCCCCGCCGCGTGTATCAATCACGCTGGTCGTGCCCTCGTCACAGTCCAGCTCGTGATCGAGCTCGATCGTCGCGGCTTCCATCTGCGCGGCGCTCAGCGTCGGAGCCAGCGGATCGTCGATACCGTCGCCTGACGGCGCCGCGTCCGGCTTGCCGTCGCTGGCTACCATGGAGACCGCGCTGCCGTTCTTCGAGCCCCGCTCGCGCAAGCCGGCAAGAAGCAGCTTCAACACCAGCACCCGAAAGGCCCCGCGCGCGCCGCGCCGATCCCAGGTTGGGAGGCTGAGTTGCACCGCCACGAACCCTGCCCACCCGCGGCCGTAACGGGGCGGAACTACTCGGACCAGTGACGCCAAGCGCGTTTGCCCGCCGGATGTTGGGGCGGCTAGAGTATGCTCGGGCGGGGTTCACCGGCGGGTCCGGCGGCGCCAAAAGGCACAGTAGAGAAGGCACAGCAGCGGTGCGCGCGAGGAGGATGGCATGAGTAGCTTGGGAAGAATGCGAGCCGTATCAACGGTGGTCTGTTCGTTGACGTGGGTTGTATTCGGGTGCGGCACCAATACTGAGAGCGGCAGCAGCGCTGTAGATCCTGTAGAGCCGCACCTGCCGAGCGACTCCGACACGCAACCCGCCGCCAGCACCGGGCCCAGCAGTAGTGATAGGGGCAGTGGTGAATTGGGGGGAGCCGAAACCAGCGATGGTTTAGAGCACGCGGACCGAGACCCGGAGTTGGATGCGCCAGCAGACGATGACCGCGAAGGTGATGTTGAATCGGGGGACTCCACGTCGCCCAGCGACGAAGCGGCTCACATGCCGTCCATGGCGCCGCCTTCCGACAGTGCTTCGTCAGACGATTCCAGCAACCCAGCCGACGCTAGCAACCCAGCCGATGCCAGCAACCCAGCCGATGCCAGCAACCCAGCCGATGCCAGCAACCCAGCCGATGCCAGCAACCCAGCCGATGCCAGCAACCCAGCCGATGCCAGC
>QJWJ01000241.1 GCA_003235365.1 Deltaproteobacteria bacterium | reverse complement strand
GAGGGCAGACCTACGACGACGGCTCCGACCCCATCGGCTCGAAGCCAATCAAGACACCAACGGCGAGCGAGCCGGCGCCCCGCGACGCGGGACGCGGCGCTGATCTCGGGACACCCACCCTCAACCCGACGACCGAGCTCGACGCCATGCCCGCTCCGACCTCCGACCCGTCCGGCGAAGGCCTCGCGTGCTCCGAGATTCTGAACGAAGCCGAAATGCAAATGCAATCGTTGGAGGCGTCGGTGCAGGTTCAGTGCACTTCCGACGACGAGTGTGCAGTCGCCTTGGAGCCACACGTGGCGTGTGTTCCGCGCTCTGGGTGTCCTGAACTGATCGGGTTGACCAAGGACAGCCTGACCGCGCTGAACGCGGGTCTCGATGCGCTGCGCAGCGACGTCTGTGAAGCCCCTTCGGCCGAACCGTGTGTGATCCCGGCTACGCCAATTGCCTGCGGTGACGGCACGGGCCAATACGAGGGACGTTGCATCGACGGCGCGTGCACGCCGGTGCTGCCCAGCGCCGAGAGCGAGTGCGAGCTCCCCGGGCCCGGTCCGGCGATGAACTGGGACGCTCGCTTCGCGGGCAGGTTGTTCTTCGAACAAACCTTCGAAGGCGAGACGAAATCGAAAGACATCGAAGTCGAGCTCACCTTCGGCGACTCCCTGCTGCCGTACCAAAGCCTCGCGGCGTTGGGCTACACGGGCAACGGTTGGCGCGCTTACGCCAGCGGAGGCGACGGTCCGCTCAGTTTGGTCCCGCTGTACGAGAAGCGCGGCGTGGGCACGGCCTACGTCTACAACATGTACGAAGCGGACGGCTCAGCCAACGAACTGACCTTCACCAAGAGCTGCGCGTCGACCACCGACGTGTCCATGCAATGGCAGTACGAAGTGACCTACGCCCTGACGGATCTCGTCGACTACCGGTCGTACGGCTACGAAGACCCCGACTCGCCGATCGCCACGATGAGCGCGACCGAAACTTATACCCTCGACAGTGATGACACGTTGCTGGTCGACGCTCGTTCGACGGGCACCGTCGACGGTGAAGCGGTGAATTTCACGATGACGGGATCACTGAGTCGGATTGAATGAACGCGGCCAACCGTCGCCGCGCAGGGATGATGATTGGTCACGAGTTGCGGCGACGGCCGGAGATCTCGACCACCTGCTTGGTTTCGCTGCGCTTCCGGTCGCCCATTGGGGTTTGGAGTCGAGGTGAGCGCGCTCTGGCTCGGGATTGCTCACATCAAGCGGTGAAATCTTGGAATGCGCCAGCAAGAGCATCCGGTCACAACGGTGGCGCGCCGCGCACGAGTTCGCCACGCCAAAACCCGCCCACGTCGCTCAGGGCAGCCAGATGACCTGAGCCCCAAGGAGGTACTCGACGGGCAAGAGTTGTACGGGCGAACTCGCACGGCTCAGGTCCATCACCCACGCGCCACCCTGATACTCTGCCGCCAGGTACCGGCCGCCGCGGTCGTACGAGAAGTTGTGCCCTTCGACCACCACGGCATCCCGACCCTCATCGAACGGCCACACCACGCGCTGCGGCCCTTCCTCTCCGTATCCGACCCCCACCACCATGCTGGACCCGTCCGGCGCCAGTGCGAGGACCGACTCACCCTGCTGCAGCTCGTGTTCGGCGGTTCGCCCACGAACCCAGTCGAAAACGTAAAGCGGACCGTATCCTCCAAACAGCAACACGTCTCCCGTATCGCTCACCCCCCACAGCTTCCCCTCACTCGCGACCGCCCCCACGAGGTGCGCCGCTTCGGGAGTTCGACGGCGCACGACGTAGTGAGAGTAGTCCGGGTAGTCTCCCATGGTGAGGACGAAGGACTCGTACCGCGCCGACACGTCAAACTCCCCCTGCGAGTCCGAGAGCCTCGATCCATCCTCGAGCTTGGGCGCGACGACACCCTTGCCCGGGACGAGCAGCGTGAACTCGCTCTGCCCAGCAGCCGCATCGTAGGTGCTGACCGCAGCCCATTTGCCCCATGCGGTGACGGCGCCCGGCAGCGCAATCGTAGGGTCCTGCAACTCGCAGCTCGATGCCACCACGCCGACTTCGGTGTTGAGAAGCCAAAACCCAAGCTCTCCGTTCGACGTCGCGTCATTGAACAGCGGGTTCGGGGCTAACGTGACGATGGAACCAGCCGGCTCCCAGCGAAGAGCTCCAACGTCCGAGCCTGGCCTCGTGATGCCCAGCGTCCTCCCGCACCAAACACCAGCGACGCCCTGACCCTCCCACAGCACGGGAGGTGATTTGCCGGCGTTTGCGGGTACGGACGCGACCAGACGCAGCGATTCGCGGCCAGTACCCGTTCTCCCGTCGAGCAAGATGGGTCCACCCGACGGGGTTTGCTCCGCTGCCTGCGACAAGCGCCAACGATGGGGCATCGTGGACGCCAGCGTGGTGCGCTCTGCGCCCCGCGCGAGGTCGACACTGTACAAGGCGGTCAACGGTGCCGTCTGCTCCTCGGCATAGAGGAGACGTGCCTCACTCTGCACGTACACGAAACTGTTCACCATCCGCGTTCGAACCGGTTCAGCGACAATCGGCGTGGGCGTTTCGCCGTCCAGATCGACTTGCAGGTATCGACCCTCTGCATCGTCGATGGCGGGCCGGTAATAGAGCAGGAATGAATTCAGATCGTGAGCGAGCAAGACGGACTCCACGCCGCCCTCGAACAGCAGCTCTTCCACGAAAGGCTGAGCACCGATGCGCATCCGACGCAGGGATTGGAACTCGTACCCGCTATGCACCTCGTCGTGAAAGAGGCGCCCTTGGTTGACGTAGAGCAACGACTCGTCCGAGCCTGCGAAGCCCAGAAGCTCGTACGCCGGAGGACCCGGTGCCTCCCAGGCGAGGTCAATACCTCCCGCCCCGTCACTCTGCCAGAGCTGCAATCGCCCATCGGCGCGCCGCACCGCGACCGTCGAGCCGTCGGAACTCGCGGCCCAGGTCTGAGCTTCGACATCTTCGACCATGTCAGTCGAAACGGAAAGGTCCGCGCCACCGTCGGTGAAGCTCGCGAGCACAATGTGATCGTCGCTGTTGCGGGCCGCGACGCTCTGGCAGTCTCTCGATACCGCGAACGCGACGCTCTGTGCGTCGCACAGCTTCCAAGGCGCCCCTGAAGTCGGGGTCACCCACAACGCGTCGCCTTCATGCGTCAGGACGTTGCCCGCACAGTCGGCGAGCGCCTTTCCCGTTCCGAGGGCGTGCCACGTACCGGTCTGCGGCGAGAGCCACCAACGGGCGATGGTAGACATCGTCTCGAACTCGTCTCCAGACGTGACCCGGGTTTCGGCCTCGATCAGCCTGGCCCCGCCCACGAAGTTGGCGCCTCCTGGAAGGGGAACCACGCTCCAAGCTTCGAGATCACTCTGCTCCGCAATCGAGACGACGCTGGTCGGGGACGGATCCAGCGCGGTCCCAACCAGGGCGACGTGGCCGCTCTCCACGGTGAAGATGGACGTTGAAACGCCTCCGCTTCCCGGCAGTGCGAGCAGATGGGGGATCCAACCTTCATCGGCGGAGGCATACCAGGTGTTCCCAGCAGGAGTGGGGTTTGCCCACAAGATCGAACGGGAATCCGGCGTAAAACGCGGAGGCATGTTGTCGATTGGTTGCTCGAGAAGCAGCTCAGCCCCGCTGTCACCCAGCAGAAACAGCCGCAGGGTGCTGTTGTCGTGCCGAGCGAACAAGCGCTGGTCGGGGGACACCAGCGTCAAGTTGGGGTTCGTCGCGCCCTCCGCGACGTAGGGTGAGCCCAACCCTCCCGACGGCCACGCCGTCACCGCGGAACCAGAAACGCTCACGAGCGGCGCCTGAGTGTCAGCGTAGCGCAGGCCAGGTAGCGTCTGGCCAGTCGCAGGTGCCTTGGATTGATCCAGCTGCTGCAGCGTTGCCGGTTGGCGGACATCGCCGAGGTACAGTTGCGCCCCGCCCGGGGTCAGTTGGTCCGCATGGAGAATGAAACGCGGTGTCTCGAGGAAAGTGACAGGCACGGACTTCTGTACCCGCACGCCCGTCGTCAATTCGCACTCCACGTCGATGTTCACTTCACCGACCTCATTCGCAACGACGAGTTGTGCGCTCACGCCCACCGCCGCGGGTTGACCACGCACGGACCAGCGCACGTTGGCCACTTCACCGCCCGAGACAGGTGTGCACTCGGCCCGCACCCCCACGCGGTCGCCGACGTAGTGCAGAGAAAACGGCCAAGGCTCCACGATCGACACAACTGCGCCTTCCGGAATCGATGCGCCACCATCTTGCGTGCCTCCGACATCCACGACCCCGCCATCGGGAACACCGCCATCGTGCTCGACACCGCTGTCGGGAGCTCCAGCGTCCGCCCCCGCAGCATCCACGGTCGTACTCAACCCAGCATCATGCCCCCCCGGTGCGCTGTCAGGCATCACCGCGACGGACGCGTCCCCAGCGACCGCGCGCCCGGAGTCCTCGAAGTCCCAGCGCACAGAGGACTCACGGCAACCGCTCCAAACCACGAGTGTGCTCCACAAGCAGGCCGACCTGACCGTCCTCTGGGACCGGAAACCCTGTTCTCGAGTAAAACGTCCCGCTGTTCCCATCGCCCAACAATACCGAAGGTGCCCTGGAGTCGCCACCTCCCGACACTCACCCCGCCCCACTGCCGCGGTTGATCATGGCGGAACGAGAACGGGCGATTCCGTCGATGCAATCGTCACGCGACTTCCCACTGCCCCGTCGCAGGGAAAATCGAACGGTTCAGCTAGAGGTAGGCGCCACGCTCACTCGTCGAAGAACGCCCGAAGCTTGGCCAGTTCTTGACGGTAGTCCTTGGTGTGGTTGCGACTGGCGATCAGGCGATCCAAACCGAACAGTTCGTAGGTGCGTTTGATGTCACCCAGTCGCTCATGGGCTTGCTTGAGCGTCAAGGCCCGCAGCAGACCCACGACGGACAGATCGAGGGTTTCGCCGCGAGCCTGCAACCGCTGGGCTTCGTCGACCAGGTAGTCGGCGACTCGTTCCAACTGCCGTCGGAGGTCATCGGGGCCGCTGGCAATGCGCGGCCCCTTCTCCAAACTCGTGGCACGGACGAGCACGGACGCATCGATCGTCGCCGTTTCGAGGCCATCCGCCGACGTGGCCAACGCCACTGCCGCGGCGCGGCGCACGGTGTTGTCCAGTTGTCGTAGGTTGCCCGGCCACGTCTGCTGCATCAGCCAAACCAGGCCCGACTCGTCGAAGCGCACCTCGCGGGCGCCAGCCACCTCGGTACAGCGCCGCGCAAGCATGTAGGTCGCCCAGGCGCGGATCTCGTCCCGCCGTTCGTCGAGACAGGGTAACGCCACCGGCAATACCTGGATTCGGTAGTACAGATCCTCGCGAAACGTCCCCGCGGCTACCGCTTCGTGGAGGTCGGCGTTGGTCCCGACGATGAAGCGAATGTCCGCGGGCACAGCCGACGAGGAATCGCCGAGGCGCTTGTAGCGCCTGGTTTCGAGCAATTCGAGCAGGCCGGCCTGCGCTCCCAACGAAAGCTTGTCGATCTCGTCGATGAACAGAGTCCCGCCGTGCGCCTCGCCGACAGCCCCGAGGTAGTCACGTTGAGCGCCCGTGAACGCTCCCTTTCGCCAACCGAAGAGCTCGCCGAGCTGAGTTTCGCCAGGTGCCGCGAGCAAGTTCAAGGTCACGAAAGGTCCTCGCGCGCGCGGTGAGCGTGCGTGACACCACGCGGCGAGCCGCGACTTGCCGGTTCCAGTTGCGCCGCCGAGAAGCAGCGTTTCGTCCGACGCGGCAAACACTCGAAGCAGCGCGACCAGCTCTTGCATGCGTTCGCCCACCACCGGCAAGAGCTCGTCCGTTCGAGCCGGAGGGCGTGGTGAGGCAGGCAGCGACGCCAACAGCGGCCCCGCGGCATCCGCGATGGGTGCCAGCGCTCGGAGGCAATCCAGCCAGTGCTCCGACAGCTCGCGACGGAACTCGGCGCGCAACTCGAACGACAGCATGCCCAACACCGCCCCCGCACCGGCCAGCAGGGGGAGCGCCAGCACGTGAGTCGTTTGCCGCTTGGTGAGCGTCTCCCGCGTCTCCCCCAACGTCAGTTGACCACCGATGTGCCCCTTTCCCAGGTCGGGGGTGTGCAGACTGCTCAGCTGACCCGTGTGGACATCACACACGACTCCCGCCCGTTCGCGCTGGACCCAACGCCACAGAGTCGTCGACGAGTGCAGCTGGGTTTCGTCGGCGCCTGGCCCCGCTTCCAACGGAACCAACGCACTGTAGCTCGATTCTCCGCGCAGGTGCACCATGGCCCGAAGCACCGTCGACGAACGCAACGCCGTCGAACCCGAAAGCACATCGCGAAGAAGCTCAGTGCAGCGAGTGAGCACCCAGCGACCTCCCGAGTCGAGGTCGGAACTGCGCTGCAGAGTCTGCATCACGTCGATGATCAAGGCCGTGTCGGTCATCGTTTCCTTCCAGTCACTCGATACGCCACGACTACCAACGCCCAACGACGTTAGCGCGGAGGGTCGCCCAGCCGGGCTGGACGGACACCGCGATCGCGGGAGTGGAAGACCCTTGGGGCCCGTCATCGAGAATCCACAATGTCGCCGCCCCGGCAAGCGCAACCCCCGAAATCACGAACGCCGTGGTCGCGACGTTGCCGTCAGCGACGGACTGCTCCGACAGCTCGTCGTAGTCCCCTCCCTCGGGGCACTCGTCTCTGTTTGGCCCTTGGACGCAGTGCTCGGCAACCGTGTCGTGACTGGCCAGGGCACGCAACCCGAACACGGCGCCGACCGCCGCGCCAACCACCCCCACACCACCCAAAACCAACACGGACGTTTTGCCAAAGCTCGAGCCGGGGGACGCGGTAGATGGCTCGTCGATGCGATGCGCTGGGTGAACGGGGGATGCCTGAGGCTCGTCGGCAGTTGCGGTGACAGCGGGGTCGCGCGTCGGGGTTGCACCGTGCACAGCGGCTGTGCCGATTGGCTTCAGCGACGGCACACGCACGCTCTGGTCGACGTCCCCGATGGTCAGCTCGGTGCGCCAGCTCTGCATGCCCGGTGCGCTGGCCTCCACCGCGTATTTGCCGCGGTCCCTCGCTTGGGCGCGGCCCCAGTGCTCGGCGCCGAGCGGCGTTCCGTTGATTGAGATGACCATTCGACCGGGGTCACTTTCGACGGACACGGTCAGATGGCGCACCTTCGGCGCCAACAGCTGGACCCTCGAAAGGGCGATCTCCACCCGGGGATCGTCAGCCTCCCGTGCCAGCGCCACCGCCTGCTCGAAGACGGACGACGCGCTCGCGAACCGACCCAGACGCTCGTAGCAGTCGCCCAGATTGAGCAAGGTACCTATCCCCGGGCGCAAGTCGCGCGCCCTTTCGAACATCGGGCAAGCCTCGGCGTACTGGCCTCGCACGACGAGCGCCCGAGCTTCGTAGAACAACGCGTCTGCGCGCTGTTCTACGGTCTGTTCCTGGGCCACGGCTTTCTGTTCCTCGGCCACCGCAACCCCAGCTCTTGCCATCACGAGCAACGCCACGGTGACAGCGACGGAAGAAGGATTCGAGGAGGCCGAGTGACGCGTCATGGCTGCAAACGGAGATCAACCCCCGAACCTCGGAATACCGGCTGCCAAGGCGGCGCGCAAGCGATGGCGCCCGGTGTGGTGCTGGCAAAGCGCTAATCGGGACGGGCCATCGGATCCTGGGGATGCGCCGTCGGGCGTCCTGCGGGCGCGCCGGTCGCGGCACCGGGGGGCTCGCGCGAAGTCGAGATGGACGGGGGGAGCGACCCCGTTGCCACCGGTCGTGGAGTGACCTCTGGATGCGGCTTGCGGCGAATCACCGTCGACACGGCTCGCGTTGGGAGGGAGCGCACCGGCTTCGTGGAGCGAGGCTCACCGACGGCTTTGGGCCGCGTCGCGGTGTCGAGTCGCGTCGCGAATCCGGGCTGCGCCCCCGCATCCGAAACCGTGTCCACGGTCGCCGTTTCGAGAGCCGGCTCATCACCGAGAACGCGTGACGGCACCCCGACCTCGAGGTTCGACGGGGGGCTTGCCACTGACGTCACGACGTTTGGATCCGCGCTCTGCGCTGACGGGGGCGCAGTATCGGTATTGCCGCCGATGACCACCAATCCAACAACCCCAGCACCGGCACCCAGCCACGCCAGCCACCCCCAAGCACGGCTTGCCCGCTGAGGCGCCGACGACGACTGACCTCCGGACCAGGGCGCGTCCGTGGGCCCAGACGGGGCCCCGTCTCGCGCATTCGGAAGTCCCGCGTTGCGGCTCGCGCCGGGCGCGGTGTCGGCTTCTCCCAGCGCCGGCTCGTCGCTCGCCCTCACCCGGACGTGTCCGGCTGCGCGAGCCTTGCGATCACCGAGCAATCCCTCGACGCGATCGAGGCAGACCGCGCCGTCAGCGCCGAGTAGCGACGCCAGAACGCGCGCGATTGCTCCCACGTCGGCGGGGCGCTCGAGCGGGTCTTTGTGCAGACATCGAGCGATCAATTGCGCCAACGGCTCGGGCACATCGCCACGCCGAGTCGTCACCAACGGGGCCTCGTTCTGCAACACTTCCGCACACAGCTCCGGCATGCTGCCGCCAGTGAACGGCAAATCCCCGGTGAGCAATTGAAACAGAACCACACCGAACGACCAGATGTCCGTCCTGTGGTCCACATCTCGGCTGGAGCGCATTTGCTCCGGTGACATGTACAACGGCGAGCCGAGCGACGCGTCGGTCTTGGTCAACACAGAGGCATCTGCCGCAGCGACGTTCTTCGAAATGCCGAAGTCGAGAACCTTGATGACAGCGGAACCGTCCGCGGCATGGGTGAGGAACAGATTCGCCGGTTTGATGTCGCGATGGACGATTCCACGCGCGTGAGCGGCAGCCAGGGCTTCGCACACCTGTAGACCGAACCTGCAAACGGTCTGCACGTCCAGTGGTCCCGAGCTCTTCACTACCTGATCCAGATCTTCCCCGTCCAGACGCTCCATCACCATGTACGGCGAACCGCTCGGCAGCTCACCGACGTCGATGACACGCGCGACGTGGGGACAATCGAGCTGCGCCGCTGCGCGCGCCTCGCGACGAAAGCGTGCGGCAAGATGGCCATCACGGTCGAAGCGCGGCAGCAGGTACTTGATCGCAACCGACGTGTCGAGCTGGATATGCCGCGCTGCGACAACCATGCCCATTCCACCGACTCCGAGCACTTCTCCAACTTCATACTTGCCATCCAGGACACTGCCGGGGCGAAGGCTGGCGTCGGGCTTCATCGGATCTGCGCTGCACTATTGCACACGATGCCTCGTCCGGAAGGGGGAAAGGGGCGGATTCCTGCCTTGTTGCGCGCAGCCACTGAGATTAGCCTGTTCACTACACGAGATGAGTGCTCGGCAACATTGCCCCGTCGCGCAACCGCTTCGGCCCCAGGCGGGCACGCGAGCGCGAGTGTGCATTCTGCGTCGCGCACTGAGTTTTCCGATGCTGCTGCTGGTTGCTAGCTGCAACCAGTTGATCGGAAACCGCATCGTCGGGGAGTTCCAAAACGACGATGCTGCGACCTCGGACGACGGCCGCGGTCCAGCGCCCGGACCCGATGGCAGCCTCGACGCCGCAACGACCTCCGATGCTGTCGACAGCGGTCGCGCCGACTCTGGGCTCGACGGCGGGACAAGCACGGAAGCCGCCCCTCCAGAGCCCGACACCGACGCTCGCGCCGATGGCAGTGGTGGCTTCGACGCAGCGACCGCCGATGCGGAAGCCAGTGCCCAACCGCAACCCGTCGAACCGCGGCCCGTCAAACCGCAGGTCTGCTGCACGGTCTACGTCGGTGGCGCGAACGCCAAAGACTCCAACGACGGCTGCTCACCGGACACGTCCAAGGCGACGATCTCCGG
The DNA here is from genome assembly GCA_003235365.1 of Deltaproteobacteria bacterium. Taxonomy (GTDB): domain Bacteria; phylum Myxococcota_A; class Polyangia; order Polyangiales; family Polyangiaceae; genus SZUA-265. The sequence continues at coordinate 1,772 of QJWJ01000241.1, read as the reverse complement.
AGCGCTCTCCTCCTTCGACAGCGTGACACTCCAGCAATGCGGTGCCGACGCCGACGTGCAAGTGTGTAACGGCGAGTACGTCGAGACCAATCTCGCTTTGACGTTGCCCGTCTCGCTGATCGGAGGCGTCGGGTGCGCTGGCGGCGAGCAGTTCGACGCAACCGTCGTCAAGAGCGCTCCTGACTCGAGCAACGAAGAAGCGCTTCGCATCGCTGGCGCGGGCGTCGACGAGCAGATTGAGGTCTTGGGCTTCACGTTCGTCGGCCGCGATCCAGCCCAGGTCGCGTCGCTCGCCGTGCACGTCACCGGCGGAGCCAGACCGAATCTCCACGACAACGTCCTGCTCGGTGGTGCGGGCAAAGAGCCGAGTGAAGGCCCCGGCTCGATCGGGCTGTCGATTACCGGCGGGGCGGCCCCTGACGTGCACCACAACGTGATTCAGGGGGGAAGCGGCAGCACCAACAAAGGCCTGGGCAGCACGGGGGTGCTCGTCGACGGCAGTGCGCCAACCATTCATCACAATCTGATCGACGGGGGAAGCGGCAACACCGACGACGGCGTGGGCAGCGTCGGCGTGTTCGTCGACGACGCTACCCCGTACATTCACCACAACCAGATCCGCGGAGGGAGCGGCACGGGCCCGAGGCGCTGGGGCTCCAACGGACTGCGCATCGAAGGCGACTCGACTTTGAGCGTTCGGAACGTCGGCTCCAACCCGATTGAGTACAACACCATCTACAGTGGCACGGGCACGGCCACGGGCCTGCGAGAAGACCGTGAACACGACGACGACGCGGCGGCGTTCGCGTTCGACGGTGATGGCCGCATCGACCTGCTGAACAACGAGCTGCGCGGCGAACTCATCGACGGCGAGGTCCGGACCGTGCACCTCAAAGGGGGTTCCGGACACCGGCTCATGGGCAATCGGATCTTCGGCGGGAGCAGTCGTTCCAGAGATGCTCGCGCGCTGCACGTCGGAGATGACACATCAAACGTGCTCGTACGCGGCAATTGGATCCACGGGGGGCTTTCCCACCTCGACGAGGCCTCGAAAACCATCGTCATCGAGGATGAAGCCTCGAACACCCAACTCCTCGCCAACACCATCTACTCAGGTATCGCCTCGACGGGCGAGCACGCCGAGGGGCTGCACGTGGACGTGGCAGACGGGGAACTGAGCGTGATCGGCAATCTCTTCGTCGGCACGACGGCGAGCAAGAGTCGAGCGGTACGGACCGACCTGTTCTGCGGGGCGGAGAAGGCGTTCTCCAAACTGGTCGCCAACGTGTTCGTCCACCAACCCGTCCGATTTGCGGTCAGCGACGTATGCTCAGCAACCATCGACAGCGCAGCCGAGCTGAACGCCTACGTCGATTGCACGTCGCCCGACGCCCCCTCCGACTGCACACCCGCGGGTCGGGATGACTTCGCCGACAACTTCTGGGTCAGCGACACCTGCGATGCCCCAGCTTCGGGATGCATCGCGATCGCCGCCTGTGGCGCGGGTGCCAGCGAGCAAACCTGCCTCAGCGCGCTGTTCGAGACTTGGAGTGCACCCATCACCGAAAACGCCGCAGCCCCCTTGCTATCCGAACCCGGCGAATCGACGACCGTCAACGGCGAACCAGAGCTGTTTGGTGCCGGTTGGGTCCTGCAAGAGGCGTCCAAAGCCGCGCTGACCGCCGCGTTCGGAACGTTGCCGTCCATTTGTGACGATGGTCTACCGGCCTTGGGAGTCTGTGTGAACGCCCCAACGCCGCTCGCCGGCGCCG
>QJWJ01000326.1 GCA_003235365.1 Deltaproteobacteria bacterium | reverse complement strand
CTCTGGGCGTGTCGGACACCATCATCGGGTTGACGATCGTGTCTGCCGGCACCAGCGCGCCCGAGCTGGTGACCTCCATCATGGCGGCGCGACGCGGCCAGGACGATATCGCTGTCGGCAACGTCGTTGGCTCGAACATCTTCAACTCGCTCGGGATCCTGGGGACGACAGCGCTGATCCTGCCGCTCCCGGTGCCTCTCGAGATCATCGTTCGAGACAACTGGTGGATGATCGGTGCGTCCATCCTCCTGTTCCCCCTGATGAAGTCCGGCATGCGCATTAGCCGCCTGGAGGGAATCGTGCTGCTCACCGGCTTCGCCGCGTACATGGCGTTGCTGATTGCTGCTGCTTGACCAGCAGCGCCTTCGAGACCACCCCGATGAAACCGTTGGAAGTGGGCTCCATTCTGGCCGGCGGCAATCGTGACGGAGCTCGGGCGTCGGTGGCGCTCGAGATGCCGGGGATGACCGCCCGCCTGGAGCTGAATTTCTCCCGCTGGGAGCGGTGGGGCTCGTGCGCGTCCGCTATTCTCGCCATCGGATCCCACCATGAAGGCAATTGCGTGTTTGGAGTACGGCTCCGCCGAGGTTCTGCAGTTCGTCGACGTCGAGATGCCCGTGCCCAAGCGCGGCGAAGTGCTGGTTCGGATTCGGGCGACGACCGTGTCGGCCGAGGATCCCAAGCTGCGTGCTTTCGATCACCCGGCGTTTCTTCGCATTCCCATTGGTCTGCTCTACGGCTATCCGCGACCTCGCCGCGGTATCTGGGGGATGGAGTTCGCCGGTGAGGTTGCGGCCGTGGGGGCCTGCGTGACGCGCTTTGCGGTGGGCGATCGCGTTTTCGGCTACACGGGGGTCGGCCTGGGTGCTCATGCTGAGTACAGGTGCCTGCGCGAGACCGGGATCATCGCCAAGATGTCGCCGAATACGACGTATGTCGAGGCGGCTGCGGTGCCGAACGGGGCTCTGACCGCGCTCGCCTACCTGTGCAAACTGGGCGAGCTTCGTTCGGGGGAGAACGTCCTGGTATACGGGGCCTCCGGTGCCGTAGGGACTGCCGCGGTGCAGCTCGCCAAGACATTCGGTGCGAGCGTCACGGGCGTATGCAGTACGCGCAACGTCGCGCTGGTGAAGTCACTCGGCGCGGACGAGGTCATCGACTACACCGCGCAGGACTTTCGTGAACGTGCGGTACGCTACGACGTCATCTTCGACACCGTCGGACAAACTCGGATGCACGACGTGGCGGCATGTTTGACTCCCCAGGGGCGTTACCTGGTCACCGTGTTCGGTTTTCGCGATTGCCTGCGCATGCTGTGGAGTTCACTGCGGGGCGGGCCACGGATGATCGGTGGAGCGTCGAATTTCCACTGGAGACCAGAGGATCTGGAGCTGTTCTGCGACCTGATCGCCCGAGGGCGATGGAAGTCAGTGATCGATCGGACTTATCCCTGGCGCGAGGTGGCGGCGGCTCACCGCTACGTGGAACGAGGACACAAGCGTGGCAACGTCGTGCTCACCGTGGGTTAGTCGGTTCGCACGGGTGAGTCGGCGTCAGCCCCAGTCACGCCCAACGCGCGCCCATGACCACGCTCCTCGCCATTCGCCGAAGGACTCATCAAAGCCCTGAAGGCCGATCTCGTCGGCCCTTTCCTGCTCGAAGAGCACGCAAGAGCTGCGTCACCGAACGCCCGACGGGCTCACACCGAACCGCGCGCTGAAGGCCGCCGCAAACTTGCTGGGGTTCTTGTAGCCTACTCGCATGGCAACTTCGGTGACGTTGTGTCGGCCTTGACGTAACAGTCGGTAGGCCTCGTCGAGGCGATGCCGGCGCAGGATGCCGTAGACCGTCTCGCCGAAGTACGCGCGGAACCCTGCCTTGAGTTTCGCTTCGTTGAGCCCCGAAAGGCGCGCCAGCTCCGGTAGCCGCGGCGGTGCCGTCATGCGGGCGAGCAAGATCTGTCGAGCGCGTTCCAAACGCTCGATGTCGTGCGCACTCGGCGTCGCGGATGCGTCTCGCTCGGCTTCCAGGTGATCGGCCCATGCTGCCAACAGCTCGAGCCCTTTGGCTTCCAGGTGAAGTTGACGCGCCGCACCTCGCGCGTCACAGAGTTCAATCTCGTCGAGCAATCGGAATGATGCCCCGGGCGCCGGGAGCACCTCGCAGGGGTAGCTTCCGGAACCCGACCATACCCGCTCGAGCGACTCGGGGAGCTGCCGACTGCCCATCAGCTCGCACAACCGCTCCCGGTCCACCTCCACGGAGAGCTCTTCATGTGGTTGGTCGCTCGTTGCCTCGCGAAAATCGAAGCGCAGGTCGACGGCTCGTCGAATGCGACTGACGTGCGCAGTACCGCCCGCCAGCTCGTGGGTCTGTCCCCCACACACGGTCACTCGGGGCCCGGGACCGCGAGCAACGATGAGCTTGAGCTTGGAGGGATCCGGATCGAAGCAAAGCGTCCAGGCTTGCTCCCATCGTACCCGAGAGAGGCTCAGGGTAATGCCGGAGCGCAACGCGATCGTGCGCGAGGAGCCGGCGCGGTCGCTGAACTCCCACGCCAGCCGCCGTTCGAACGGGCCCAGCGTCTCGACGAGGGCACGTCCACTCGAAACCCGCGCGGAAAACCGCGCGAGCTCGTCACGCTGCTCTTGCATCAACATTCGCACACACCAAGCCTTTCCAATTCTAGGTCGATGAGCGCGATTCGGCCACAAAGGGTGCGGATCGTTCTGCGCAGTTTGGGGCCATCGTCCGAACCCTACAGGTCGAGCTCGGCGGGCACGCGCCCGACGCCGCCCGGCTCCGACGTATACCGCCAGAATACGCTTTGGGGAGGGCGCCACCGCGGGGACAATCGGGTCCCCTAGGCGGCGGTCTGCGGATCGGCCAGGCTTAAGCCGTCGTGAATGCACACCTACTGATCGACGCCATCGTGCGTCAGACGACCATATTGATCGCACAGCTCGCCACCTCCGGCGGGGTGCGAGCGCCGCTTGCGGGCATCGCCAACCAGGTCTTCCTCGAGCTTGCAAGAGAGCTCGAAGCTCAGGGGATTAGCAAGCAAGTGACGGCAGACATGTTTGGCATGGCTCTGCGCAGCTATCGACGGCGCGTCCAGCGCCTCAGCGCCAGCGCTACCGATCGCGACCGCTCGCTGTGGGAAGCGGTTCTTGGTTACCTCGGCAGTTCGGGCATGGTGACACGCAAAGAAGTACTACGACGCTTCTTTCGAGATGATGAAAACCAAGTACGTAGCGTCGTGCACGACCTGTGCGAATCAGGGCTCGTATTTCGACTCGGTTCCGGGCCAGACACCGCTTATCGCGCAGCAACGAAAGAGGAGCTGTTGCAGTTGAGCAACAGCACCGAGAGCCTGGATGAACTGGTTTGGGTCGTCGTCTACCGCGAGGGTCCGATTCCCGAAAACCGGCTGGGCGAAACGTTGCGCATGAGCCCTGACGCTTTGGCGAACAGCGTCGCCAGGCTGGCTGGCGACGGGCGCGTGCAGCGCCTCGCCGACGGCACGTACGAGAGTACCCATGCCGTCATGCCCGTGGGATCGGGCGCCGGGTGGGAGGTCGGAATGTTCGATCACTTTCAAGCTGTCGTTCAGACCTTGTGTGCACGATTGCAGGCCATGAACGAACCCAACGCAGCGAGTGAAGTCGGCGGCAGCACTTACGGGTTCAAGGTCTGGCCCGGCCACCCCTACGAGGCAGAAGTACGCGGCGCATTGGCTGACTTTCGTCGGCGGCACACCGAGCTTCGACAGCGCGTTCAGGCCTACAACGACCAGCACACCCCCCCCGCCGACCACACGAGAGTGGTGATCTACGCAGGCCAACACTCGACCGAACAGAAAGCAGACCCAACCGATGGCTAGTATGCACCTCTCAAACCGCTCCGTATCCACGCACGTGCTCCGACTGCTGGTCACAGCTGCCCTGTGCACCTCGACACTGAAATGCCAAAAAACATCCGCTACGGAGCGCACAGAAAGCGAAACTCACTTCTTGAGCTTCTGCGATTCGAGTTGTTCCGATGGGCTGCAATGCATATGTGGAGTCTGCACGGTGGTCTGCGACGACGATGCGACCTGCGAGAATCTAGCCGCCGGTGCCGCATGCTTGGGCGAGGCACCGAGTTGCGGTGATACCAGCGCGCGGGTCTGTGACGTGGAGTGCACGTCCGAAGACGATTGCAGTGGTGCGGCGTCCGAGTGCATCGAGGGTCGCTGTCGAGGGCCGAATCGCGCGTCACCTGACGACGGCATGGGCGACGACGCGCCAGGTGCTGTAGCCAGCGATGGCACGCCCAACTTGAATGACGCTGGCGAACGCGACACGAACCCTGCTGACGACGACTCGAGCGACACCGAATCCACGGCAGAGCGCGACAGCGGCGGCGACCCGAACCCGACGACGACCGATGCGACAGAGCAGAGTGATGCGGGTGACGTCACTGACATCGATAGTACGGACGGCGGCGGTGCTGGCGCAGACGGCGGAGGCGGAGGGGTGAACGGCGGTACCGGTGACACCGAAGGCGAAACCGGGGGGATAGACGGCTCGGCTGATGGCCAAACCGGATCGACCGACCCTCTCCTCGGTACCTGGCGCGAGGTAGCGCGGATCGACTGCGGCGCGGGTGAGGAGGTCCCCGCCGAACCAGCTCCGATCAACGAGGTTGTGTTCTCCGGACCCGGCTACTTCTCCGTCACCTGGACGCCTTTCGAATTCTACAACGACTACGAGGGAACCTACGTCCTCGACCAAGACGCCGGCACCATCGACATGACGGTTATCAGTTCCAACTACCTTCCCCCTGATGCGGATCTCACGGGAACTTTCGTCATCGAACAGAACGGGGATCTGATCATCGAGGACGTGTGGTTCGGAACCGATATCGACGAGACTGTGACGCCCGCCTGCGGACACCGGTTGGTACGCGAGTAGTGGTGTTCCTCAGCGTGGAGTGGTTCGCCTCACCTCGCCAAACGTGATGGCAACTGAGAACACGCCCGCTGGCGTCGTGGGCGTTCTGCGAAAACCATTCACGCTGAGCGGCTCGATCGACGTATCCGTCGAGTGCTCAACCCAAGTGGGTGATGAATGCCATGCATCAGGTCGGAGTGTGGCGAGGATCCTGGGAAACCTCGGATTGGCTCCTGGTGAGGGGGAGCACCAGGCGGGCCTGGGTGCCATGGGGCACGTTCGGCGAGAGCTCGAGTGTTCCTCCATGACGGCGTGCTATCGACAGTGCTAGGGGCAGACCGAGGCCGACCCCCGACCCTACTTGTTTGGTCGTGAAGAATGGCTCCAGCACTCTATCTCGCAGCTCGGCCGCGATGCCGCCGCCCGTGTCGGTGACGCTGATCACGCAGTCGCCGTCACGGTACGTCGAGGCTATCGTGATGGTGCCTGCGTCAGCCATCGACTCGATGGCGTTGACCACCAGGCTCATCACTGCCTCGTTCAACAGTGTCGGGAAGCAGCCCAGCAGATCTGGTTCGCGCACTCTGAGATCGACTGACACCCGGTCGCCCAACCGATGGCGAACGAGCGCCACGACGGCTTCGAGGCAGGCTCTCACGCTGACCACGCGGAAATCGCCCTCGCGGTGACGAGCGAACGTCTGGAGCTTGGTCATCAAGTCTGCGATGCGAGACAGACCCACATTCAGCTGAAGAAGCCGGTCATCCACTTTCGCCCAGGTCGCGTCGTGGGTGGCCTCGGTCGCACCGGGATTGTCGCGAACGGCCACCAGACCCCGGCGTGCCGTGTCCAAGTGGCTCAGACAGAACGCCAAAGGGTTGTTAATCTCATGCGCCAGTCCCGCCACGAGCTCACCGAGTGTTGCAAGTTTGGCAGACTGAACGAGTTGAGCCTGGGTCGACTTCAAATGCATGTAGGCGCTTTGCAGATCCTCCGCGACCACTCGAGCTTCGCGCGCGAGCTCCGCCTTTTCTGCGGCGAGCTGGCGGAGTTCTACGTTGGAGCGATGAAGGTCGTCTCGCGTCTGCATCAGCTGTCTCCGGCGTTCGTAGAGGTCTGCAAATACGGACACCTTGCTCCGGAGTATCTCGCGCTGCACCGGCTTGAACAGGTAGTCGACCGCGCCAGAGTCGTAGCCGCGCAGCACGCCCTGGTCGGAGCGATCCGAGGCGGTGATGAAAACGATGGGCAGCTCTCTCCCCTGCGGTAGCTCCCGAACGCGCCTGGCAACTGCGTAACCGTCCATACCCGGCATGTTCACGTCGAGCAGCAAAACGGCAAACTCTTCGGTCTTGACGAGCGACAGCGCTTGCTCGCCGGAACGGGCACGCACGACCTCGCACGGAAGCCCGGCCAACAGCGCGGTCAACAGTCTGAGATTTTGCTCCACGTCGTCCACGGCCAGCACCCTGGCCGTGGGACTGTGGGCTGCGGTCTCGTTCCACGCTGTCGTGGTAGCGCCTTCGTAAATGGACACAACCTCGGCCTTCCCCTCGAACATCCAACCCTGACGGAGCCCGGCATGATTGTCAACGGGCGGTCTCTGCTCCCACCTGCAGTCGTTGCTGGTGGGCAGTCGGTCGTGGATCCACGTTCACAGCCGAGGGCAAGTGGGTCATCGACAGGTGGTGGAAACGAGCGGGTGTGTAGGGGACCAGCGGCGAGCGGGGCTCGAGGGGCACCAAAGGGGGGGTGGCCCGTAGATGCAGCGAGGTGTATCCTGTGCTCGCTACATTCCAGCAAAGGGGGAGTGGTGCTTCGATCCACAGCGGACAATCCGTGGCTCGGTTCCCACGAGCGTGACGGTCTCGAGGATTTTCTGAACGTTTGCGGTTCTTTGTTTCAGCGCTTGCTGGAAGGGTCCGCCACGGAGGGTCGGATATCGTCGGTCGACCCTGAGCGCCCGACGGTGCTTGATGTCGCATCTCTCCCCACTTGGGACCAGTTGGTCGCCCAGCTCGCGGCGTTCGCAGAGCTTTCGGTTAGCACGCGTCCCATCGACGTCGCGCACGCGATACTGCACGCCACCAGTCAAGAGGTTCTCACCTCGCTGGCATCCGCATACAGTGAACAGCCCGGCCGCCTCTTCAACGCGTTGCGCGTACACACCGCCGTGGTCCACCACGCTGCTCTGTTGGTGGCGGATGCGTACTTGTGCCGCACGCAGCTCGAGGCGCAGGCACGAGCGGAAGATCTGTCCACAACTCTCGACAGCATTGGCGATGCCGTTGTGGTGACCGACGCGCAGGGTACGGTCGTCAGGGTGAATCCCGTCGCTGAACGTTTGACCGGTTTCTCTAGTAGCGAAGCACTGGGCAGGCCTCTGAAGGACATCTTTCGCATCGAGCACGAAACGACGGGGATCCCCGTCGAGAGTCCGGTCGACCGGGTCCTCGCCGAAGGCGTGGTGGTAGGGCTCGCCAATCACACGGTGCTCATCACCAAAGACGACTTCAGAGTCCCTATCGCGGATAGCGGCGCGCCGGTCCGCGGCGCGGACGGTGACGTGCGCGGCGTGGTGTTGGTATTTCGTGACGTGAGTGAAGAGCGGCGCGCGCAGCAGGCGCTCGAGCACTGGGAAAGGATATTCCAGCATGCCACTTGGGGCGTCGCAGTTGCCTCCGCGAGCGACGTGCGGTTCTGCGCGGTCAATCCGGCTTACGCCTCGATGCACGGATACACCGTTGGCGAGCTGCTCGGTCAGCCCGTGTCCAAGCTCTGGGCGCCCGAAACGAAGGCGGACATGGAGCGACACGCGGACGAGACTCACGACCACGGGCGACTGGTAGCTGAAACCACGCACATCACGAAGAGCGGTGAGCGACTACCCGTCGAGATCGTCGCAACGACGATCAAGAACCCCGAGGGGAAGGTTGAATGGTTCGTCGCCAACGTGCAAGACATCACCGAGCGCAAACGGCTGCAGCAGTCACGCTTGAGGGCGGTCGAACTCGAGGCCGAGAACCGGCGGGTGGAAGAGGCCAATCGCCTCAAGAGCGAATTCTTGGCCAGCATGTCCCACGAGCTGAGAACGCCGCTCAACTCGATCATTGGTTTCGCCGAGCTGCTGCATGATGAACAAGTTGGTCCCATGCCGGCGCAGCAGAAGGACTTCATTCAGGAGATCCTCACTGGTGGTAGGCACTTGCTGCGGCTGATAAACGACGTGCTCGATCTGGCGAAAGTGGAAGCCGGGAAGATGGAGCTGCGCCCAGAGCCGGTAGAGCTGCGCCAGCTCGTCGATGGCGTGGCTCACGGCCTCCGGGCTACCGCCCGAGACCGCGAGTTGGCGATTGCGACGGAAGTCGATGCTGAGCTCGTGGACGTCGTCGTGGATCCCGGCCGCTTCAAGCAGGTGCTGTACAACTACCTATCCAACGCCATCAAGTTCACTCCCGACGGTGGCCAGGTCGTCGTTCGCGTGGTCTCGGAGGGCGAGTCACGTTTTCGTCTGGAAGTCGAAGATACGGGTGTCGGCATTGCTGAAGCGGATCTCGGGCGCTTGTTCGTCGCGTTTCAGCAGATCGATTCCGGTCGGGCGAAGCCCCAAGGTGGCACCGGGCTTGGTCTGGCCCTCACCAAACGCATCGTCGAAGCGCAGGGTGGAAGCGTGGGTGTGCGAGCGCGCCCTGAAGGGGGGAGCGTGTTCTTCGCGACGTTGCCCCGGCGTCCAGCCGCCTACGCGTTGCCTGCGTTGAACCAGAAGTACGACGTCAGCGCTGCTGTGCTCGTCGTAGATGGCGATATCGAGCAGCGACGGCTGCTCGTGAGCACGCTGCGCGACGCGGGGTACGATGTCGAAGCCGTTGCGACCTGCGACGATGCTCGTGCGGCGCTGACCCGCCGCACGTACTCTGCCGTCGTCATCGATCTATTGGATGGTGAGCCTTCCTCCGTGGAGCTATTGGTTGAGGCCATCCACGCTCGGGAACCGGGGGCTCGAGTCCCCGTCATTGCGTTGAGTCTCGGCTCAGGGGGCAACACCCCCGCTGGTTTCGCCGTCAGCGACGTGCTTCCGAAGCCTGTCAACAGCACGGAACTCGTCGCCGCGCTCAAGCGTGCCGGAGTCGAACCCATCTCGGGCCGCCCGATCGTCGTGATCGATGATGACGCTGGCTCCCTGAAGCTGATGGCGGCCACGCTCAGTCAATTGGGGCACGATTCGGTGTGCTTCGCATCGGCTCGCGCGGCGCTTTCTGCGCTGGGCAAGGTCCGGCCTGCCGCCATCGTACTCGACCTGATCATGCCCGACATGGACGGCTTGGGCTTCCTGGACCGTTTCCGCGCGTGGCCTGAGAATCGGGACATCCCGGTGATGATCTGGACGGTGAAGGATTTGTCGCCGGATGAGCGTGCGAGTCTGCACGACACCGTGAGCACCATCGTTCAGAAAGGAGTACAGGATGGTTCGAGACTCGCCGTGGCCCTTCAGGCCTTTCTCGGTAGCGTGCACGCGACGGAGCACCAACCATGAATGAACCAATCCTGGTGGTGGATGATCACCCCGGCAATTTGAAGCTGTTGACCTACATCTTGGAGAGCCAGGGTTACGAGGTTCGAACGGCCGTGGATGCCGAGGATGCATTGCGCATCCTGTCTGGGTACAAGCCGCGACTGATCCTGATGGACCTGCAACTTCCTCGAATGGATGGTTTGGAGCTAACCAGCAGACTGCGCGCCGATCCCGGCAACCACAGCGTGGTGATCATTGCGGTGACAGCATCAGCGATGAAAGGGGATGAGGAGAAGGCCGTGCGAGCCGGTTGCGACGGCTACGTGACGAAGCCCGTCGACACTCGTGCGCTGCCGCGCGTCGTCGCGTCGTTCTTGGAGCGATCCTGATTTCGTGCCGATCGTCGGAAGGTTCCAAGGTTCTGAAACCTGCCAGACCTGCTCCGAACTAGCGGACCCAGTTGTGCTGGAGACTCGACGGCGGAGACCGCGTGTCGCCCCAAGGGCTTCACTTCAGTACCTTGTACCGCTCAATGACTCGTCGAGCACTGGCGTCAGCTCGTCGATTTCGTTCGCTTGGCGGGCCGCATCGAACGTCTCGACGCGCATATTGTGCGCCACGGTTTCAGCTTGTGGTCGCTTCGCCAAGGTGCTCAGGTTCCTTTCAGCTTGTGGTCGCTTCGCCAAGGTGCTCAGGTTCCGAGGCCTGCCACAACGTGAACCATTCCAGTCTGTCAGCGGCGCAACGGGCTCGTGTTCGGTGCGGGGTGAGTGGCCTTTCTTGAATGAACCGACTACTCGCCGGTCTGCGGTTGGCGGGGCGAGCGGCGCGAGCCAGGTTGTTGCCCGAAGCTGGCATTAACCTGCACGCGCGGTCGACAGCCGTCACGACGTTCGGCGCGAAGGCGTGACTCCTTCGCCAAGGACATGCCTCGGCGGCGGCGTGCTGGAACTCGTTCGTTTTGGGACACTGGTATTCGGGGACGGCACGGAGCCCGAGCACGCGGACAGAACTTCTGTCTTTGTGCCTAGTCTCCCTTGATGAACACGCACCCCGACGCGTTATAGTCTTGCGGAGAAGTGCCGTGGGAGGCGCGTCCAGGGTTGTTGGGCTATGCGTGGGGCAAGCTCCGCTTGGGGGAGGGTCTTGTGAAACGACTGACGTCGTCGTGTGTGAGGGTTCTGAGATTGTCGGCCGTTGTGCTGCGTGCAGGCAGAGACCCAGTCGAACACGTTGAAAGGGCAATCGTCGCCCCAATCGACTCGCGCATCGGGTATCACGCTCGCACGAGGGTTGGACAGTGATGCGCCGTGACCACGCAGTGGGGATGCTCAGCTTGCCACCATCTCGGCCCGTCGAGATGCAGCTTGGCCCGTACGAGCCCTGCTTCGAGATCGGAGCAGGGGGAATGGCCTCGGTTTACATCGCACGAGAGTCCGGTCAATCTGGGGTCCAGCGTACAGTCGCGTTGAAGGTGATGCATGAACACCTCGCCCGGAACCGAGAGTTCAAGAACAGGTTCCTCGACGAGGCTCGGGTGCTGACTCAGATTGCTCATCCCTTCGTCTGTCGAGTGGTGGGATACGGGGATGAGTCAGGATGTCCCTTCATGGCTATGGAGTACCTCGTCGGGGAACCTCTCTCGCGTGTCTTGCGCGCCATGAAACGACGCGGGCCCGCGTTGCCCGCGGCCCGACGCGCGAGATACTTCGCCCGTGTCATTGCGGATCTCGCCGAGGGGCTCCACGCCGCGCACGAGGCGCGTGACCTCCAGGGGCGGCCAATGGGGGTCGTGCATCGAGACATCACACCTCACAATCTCTTCCTGCTCTACGACGGAACGGTGCGTGTACTCGATTTCGGTATCGCGCGCTTTGCCGACCGCAACGTTCAGACTGTGTCGAATGCACTGCTCGGAAAGCTGCCCTACATGGCACCGGAACAGATGCAGGGCGAAAGATATGACCGGCGCGTGGACGTCTGGGCGTTGGGCGTCGTGTTGTGGGAGCTCGTGACGCTCGAGCGTCTTTTCAAGCGGGAGACTGAACTCGGAACGATGCGGGCTGTCTGTGCCGATCGAATCCCTACCCTTGCGGAGTTCGCTCCAGATCTTCCACCGGGTTTGGACGGCGTTTTGGAGGGCGCTCTCAGGCGTGAACCCTCTGAGCGCTATTCATCGGCGCGAGCCTTTGGCAACGCTTTGGAGTTGTGGTTGGCAGGGAGCGGTCCGCCGGTCACCGCCGGCAATCTGAGCGAATTCCTGACGGGCTTCTTCCCTGGTTCACAACTGGAACGACAAAGGTGGGCACAAGTCGTGCCGTCGGGTTCGGGTGTGAGGCGCACGACTCATCTGCGTCCCGAACGAATCGACCACCAACCCAATCCACGTTCGCAGGCGATCGAGCCGGCACCGGACGCGACTGTGATGTACGCGGATGTGAACTTCGAACCGGAGTTCATCACCGCTCGGCATACCAAGAAGATGGACGTGCTTGGCGAGACGACACCGCTCACACAGCGTCAAGAGTGGGACGACACGGCGCCTACGCGTTTGATCGACCGCCAGAGTCCCGCCTCGCCCCATGTGGCGCCCGTGCACCGGCGCACGCGGGACGCTGGGGAAGTGACCCGAGCTTCGGGTACCAAACACCCACCTCGCGACGTGCGGTCGCGACTTGGCCCCTACGTACTGCTTTCGGCACTGACGTTGTGTCTCTCAGCGCTTGGGTGGGTCTACCTCAGTCCCGGTCCAGCGCTGGGCAACGTCGTGGTAGCCAACGGCTCCACGGGACAACCGCCTCCACTGACACCCACCGTTGCCGTCGACCGATCTGCGCGACCTGAACAACACAGCCAACCCGCCGCGGTGAGTGGAGTGCCGCTGAGGCCCCCGTCGGCGCTTGCGCCTTCGCCGGCATCGCGGCCGTCGCCAGACTCGGCGCCGACTTCCGAGAAGCAAGCAATAGCATCGACCGCTCGGCACCCATCGACGCCGACCGCGACGAACCGGTCAGTCGCTCGTAGCACTACGTCTGAGGCAGCGCCAAAGGTTGCGGCAGAGGTTCCCGCGTCTCCGCCGCCGACGACCGGAGATGTGCTCATCGTGAGCTCGACGCCAGGGATCAAAGTGTTTCTCGGTGCGCGTCTCCTCGGGACTACCCCGGTCAAGACTCGCTTGCCGGCGGGAACGGCGTTGCTTTCACTTCAGGCGGGAACGGACCCAGAGCGTATCCCGATGCTGGCGAACATCGCGCCTGGCCGGCTGAACATGCTCAACGTCAACCTTGGCAAGAAGTAGCGCTCTTTCGGGCTATCGCCACAGGACGCTCGCCCGCATTTCCCAATTCACTCACGATTGGCGTACCTACAACGCGAAGCCGGACGTATGCACGCCTTGGCCTCGTTGTGCCAGGTAGCGGAAGCGTTTGCCCCCGGCGAATACCGTACTATCGTTCCCTCTTTCTGGGGGAATTCGCCATGTCGTTCAGGACCAGGCCCATGGTGTTCCGGGGCGCCTGGCCTGCCTCTTCTGGTGATGTTCCCCGAGAAGTCGGCGAGGAAAGGAACTGAACGAATGCCCGTCACGACGAAGAGCGACGCAATGAAACAGCAAGAACGAGCGATGGAGTTGCTCAGAGAGGTCCGGCAATGGGTGTGGGCGAACCGAGCTCTCCAGCTGCCAACTGACTCCGACGAACCCGTGACTCGATTCGAGGCCGAAGGCCACGCCATGTACTCGGTGTGGTTTCACTCGCTGAAGGACGGTATGCACATCATCGACCCGGGGTTTGACGATTAGAGAGCCCCCCGGTCAGAACGCCTGTGCCGTAAACAGGCCAGCGAGCGCTTTCGTTGGCACGAATACCGACGACCTGTCCTGACTTTCGACCTCCCTCCACCGACGTTTGGGCTGCATGAGCCGTCAACCCATCGCTAGACGCGTGGAGTGAATTCACCGTATTCGATGAACAGCGTCCTCGCCGGTGCGTCGACGTGGGTGTCGGTTGGCAGCATGTTGGTGGGTGTTGTGCTCGTCGGGTCGATGGGTGGAGTGCCCGAGTCCTGTCTCCCGCTGCTGTCGGCGCTGCGCCACCTCCGTCGCCCGCGGGTGGCACACGTTGGGAACCGAGGGCGCAGCGATTTCCGAAGAGGTTTGGGCGGCGCGCCGCTTTTGCATTTGACGGTGTATTGGGCATGCGCGACCGCCTGCGGGCACGCAAATTCGGCGGTTGTCTCTGTGCTCCGGCTGGAGGAGCATGAATGGGGGAAGTCCCAAAAGATCCTGAAAACGACACTGCAAAACACGGCAGATGGAAGCGTCACAGATATCGGCGAAACCCCTCGAATGTCTCTTGCTCGGGGAAGAGCCTCTGGCCCAGCGCTGCGCTGATCTGCTGTTGGAACGGGGCCACCGAATCATCGGCATCGTGACTCGGGCTCAGCCCCTGATCGACTGGGCTATCGATCACGACATCCCGGTTCTGGGGCGCAAGCAATACCCGGGCGTGATCAAGGACCGCAAGCTGGACGCGCTGTTCTCCATCACCCATCCCGCTCTGATCTCACCGGAAGTGATCAACCAGGCAAACGTGGTGGCCGTCAACTATCACGACGGGCCGCTGCCCCGGTATGCGGGCATGAACGGGTCGGCCTGGGCATTGCACAATGGGGAGGCTGCTCACGCGCTGGTCTGGCATCATCTGACCGCGGGACTCGATGCGGGGGACATCCTCGAGCGGCGGGACGTGACCGTCGACCCTCGGGAGACCTCTCTGTCTCTCAACATGAAGAACTCCGCCTTGGCACTCGAGAGCTTCGAGGTGCTCCTCGGTCGGATCGAGTTGGGGCAGCTTGCGGGTACGCCGCAGCGGACGGACATCGAGCGGACGGTTTTCTCGCGCCACGACCGCCCGCCCGCGTTGTGCGTGCTCGACTGGCAACAGGACGCGACGGCGCTCGATTGCCTGGTTCGGGCCTGCGACTTTGGGCGATTTCCGAACCGCTTCGGAACTCCTAAGGCCGTGCATCGAGGGGCGGGCGTTCTGGTGTTGGAAGTCGAGCCAACGAATCAGGGGTCCACCAACCGTCAACCCACCACCAACCGACACGGCGCAGCGCCGGGAACGGTACTCGCCGTCGAAGATTCCGGCATTGTCGTGGCTTGCGGCTCGGGCGCGCTTCGCATCAAGCGCTGCGCGAGCTTGACCGGGCAATCGCTGACCGTTCAGCAGGCTGCCGAGGCGCTCGCGATCTCCAAGGGCAGCCGCCTGCATACCGAGCATCGAGAGGCTTATACGGAGCTGAGCCCGCAGGTGGCACGTGCCGAGCCGTTCTTCCTGGCTCGGCTGGGCAATCGCAACGTGCCCATGCTGCCGTTTCGTCAGGCGACCTCACCGAACGTGGTGGTGGTTGGAGTGCCGTTGCCGGATGAGTTTCGTGGGGCGTTTGAAGGCTCGTTACCCGACGCGACCGCGGCGCTGTTTTGCTTCGTCCTTTCCTGCTTGCTGCGCGAAGACTCGTTCACCGTGAGCCTGACTTCGACCGAGCTTCAGGATTCGCGAAGGGTCCCCGTGATGGCGCAGGCGATGCCCTTCGACATCAGCATCCTCACCGACTCCGGGTTTGGGGCCTTCGCAGAGGGCTTTGCCCGAGATCGGCAGGAGCTGTCGAAGCGTCCGGGGTTTGTGTTGGACCTGATCGCTCGACATCCGGAATTGGCGTCTCAGCCGGAGCTGCGGGGCGCGAGCCTGTCGAGTGTGGCCCTGGTTTACGGGGATGGCGCACTTCCGGCGGGTGCGCGCCTTGGGTTGGTTGTTTCCGAACAGGCGACGTCCTACCTGATCACGGACGGGTCGATCGCGCTCGCGGAGGTGCGGCAACTGCAGCGGCGGCTGCTGAATGTGGCCGCGGCGGCTGCACGCGATCGAGAGCGGCCACTTCGCGAGGTGGATTGCCTCGACGACGCGGAGCGAAACCGGCACCTTGGCGAGTGGAACGCGACCGCGCGGGAGTACCCGACCGAACTTCGCATCATGGATTTGTTCGAGCAGGCCGTCGACCGCGCACCCGATGCGCTGGCACTGATCTTCGAGGGTCAGCGCATGACGTTCCGCGAGGTGGAGCAGGCGGCCAACCGCCTGGCGAACGTGCTCCAGCGGGCGGGCGCAGGGCCCGGCGAATACGTGGGGCTTTTGGTGGAGCGTTGTTTCAATCTGGTGATCGCGCTGCTCGGCATCGCCAAGTCAGGCGCCGCCTACTTGCCGGTGGATACGATCTACCCGGCTGATCGAGGTCACTTCATGCTCGAGGATGCCGGCTGTCGCTTCGTCGTCGCCTCGGCAAGCCTGGTGGAGCGCTGTGGCGCGCGCCGGGTGATTGTGGTCGATGGCGACGAGGTTCGGGGCGCGCCCGCGGATCGCCCGACCTGTCCCGCCAGGTCGACAGACGTCTGCTACGCCATCTTCACCTCGGGCAGCACGGGCAAACCAAAGGGCGTTGTGCTCACGCACCGCGCGGTGATCAACACGCTGGACTGGGTCAACCGCACCTTCGAGGTCACTCCCGCTGATCGCCTGCTGTTCGTGACTTCACCGAGTTTCGACCTTTCGGTTTACGACGTGTTCGGCGCGCTGGGGGCGGGAGCCACCGTCGAAATCGCATCCAATGAGCTGCTCGCCGAGCCGGAAGCGATGGTCCGGCACCTGTGCGAAGAGGGGATCACGATTTGGGACTCCGCGCCGCCAGCGTTGGCTCGACTGGCGCCATTTTTCCCCGATGATGCGCCCGATTCGAAGTTGCGACTGGTGATGATGTCGGGCGATTGGATCCCGGTGGGCTTGCCTGATCATCTGCGCCAGGTGTTCGACGGGGTGAGCGTCAAGAGTCTCGGCGGGGCGACCGAAGCCGCGATTTGGTCGAACTACTGTCACATTGCCGACGTCGACCCCGCGTGGACTTCGATCCCCTACGGCTACCCCATCCAGAATGCCCGCTACTACATCCTCGACCACCATTTGAGGCCGGTCCCTGCGGAGATCACGGGGGATCTGTACATCGGCGGCGACTGTCTGGCTCAGGGTTACCTCAATCGGCCCGAGCTGACGGCCGATCGCTTTGTTGCCGATCCTTTCTTGCCCGGTCAGCGCATCTACAAGACGGGAGACCTTGCTCGCTTTTGGCGAGACGGGACCATGGAGTTCTTGGGGCGAGCAGACTTCCAGGTGAAGATTCGCGGATTCCGGGTCGAGATGGGGGAGGTGGAGTCGGCACTGGCTGCGCAGCCCGGGGTGAGAGATGCCCTGTGCGTTGCGCACGAAGACGCGTCGGGCCACAAGGCGCTCGTGGCGTATCTCGTCCCCAAGGGCGGTGCCCAACTGGACCCCCAACTGATGCGGGAAGCGCTTGCCGTGAAGCTGCCCGACTTCATGGTGCCGTCGCATGTGTTGGTGCTCGACCACTTCCCCCTGTCAGCCAATGGGAAGGTGGACCGAAAGGCGTTGCCGTCTCCCGATCAGGTTCAGGCTCGAACCGAGTACGTGGCTCCCGTCACCTCGATGCAAATCAAGCTGACCGAGATCTGGCAGTCCGCGATGAAGCGAGAGAAGATCGGCATCGACGACAACTTCTTCGAGTTGGGTGGGCACTCATTGATGGCCGTCTCGGTGGTAACCCAAATCAAAGACTCGATGGGGATCAGCGTGGCACTTTCGAAGATCATCGAGTGTCCAACGATTCACACCCTGGCGCTCGCCCTGGGTGACGTAGAGCCCACCGATCATCAGGTGAAGGCAACTCCTGCTTCGGTCGGACAGCACACCCAGCGCCCCCTCTCCCAGCGCACCGTCTCCGTGCTCAGACCCGGCGGTCCCCAGACGTTCTTCTTCATCTACGACGGTCACGGCGAAACACTCTTGTACATGAACCTGGCAGGGCGCTTGCCGCCTGAGTATGCCGCCTACGGTGTGCTGCCGAGGACCCAGCCCGGTATCCCATTGGCCCATGAGACCATCGAGGACATGGCGGCCTACGCGATCGAGCAGATGCGCAGCATTCAGCCCGATGGCCCATACAACCTCGGGGGATTGTGTGCGGGAGGGACCATCGGGTTCGAGATCGCGGCCCAACTGGAGCGAGCCGGGGAAAGGGTCGACGCGTTGGTTCTGCTCGAAGCGTTCGAGCCGACGGCCACGCCAAGGCGAGGCATCATGGCCCAGGGCCGCATCGATCGCTTCCGGCGCGTCTTCAACCCGGACGGCGCTAACGGCAGGTCCGGCGCGAGCATGGCGCGCGAAGCCATCAGCAAGATCGGGGGTGCGGCTCGCTACGAGGTTTCGTCTCGAATGGTGGAGCTGACGGTGCCACCGCGGCTGAAGCTTCTGCACCGAATCCTCAGAGCGGGGGGCGAGTGGCCCATCATGGTACCGCCACTGACGATCCACGACATCTATGTCGCCGCGCGCGATCGCTATCGCGCGGGGACCCTTGCCTGTTCCAACGTCATCTTGGTGAAGGCCACCGAAGCGCAGCCCGGAGTCCACGCGGATGAGCTCATGCGTCAGCTCTATCTGGAGGAGCTGCTCGGATGGGAGGGACACGTTCCCGAGGGGATCAAGGTGCTCAACGTTGCAGGCGGGCACTCCACGATGCTGCGCGAGCCCTTCGTCGACGACCTCGCCGAGAAACTGGCCGCAGTCCTGCAGTCGGAAGAGCCCCTCGCCCCCTCCGGGCGCACCCGGGCCGAACACCGCGGCGCCCCCAACCCGCATGCCCCGGCCTAGGAGGGCCTAGGAGCGGCGATCATGTTGATTGCCGCGGCAAATCAACAACCTAGAGCACCGAGCTGCGAGCAAGAGTGCCCGAACGTGGCCCCAAAATCGCTCTCACCCCCGCTGGGGCGATTTTTCATGTTGAGCGGTTCTGGGTTAATTTCGCGCGACGAGCATCGCCGACTATTTGTCCGCGGGGCGCAATCTCGACAGCAGTACATCCTCGGGTCATGCTCGCTCCGGCGAAGACACTGACATCGTGAAACGGCATCATCAGTGCGACGAGACTGTAGCCTGCCTGGTTGACGGCTGGGTGCGATGGTCCCAAACTCCGCAACATGTCCGGGCAGAAGGGGAGCGTGCTACACCGGCCTGAAGTCATTCAGTTCGCGCTATCTCGGGCCGGGCTCGGCCTCTACCACCAAGACTATACGACCGGTGAAATCGTCTGGAGCCCTGAGGCGCGCAACGTGTTTCGTGTAGCGAGCGACTTCGACGTCGATGCAGAAAGCTTCATGGCTCTGGTCCATCCCGACGATAGAGCTCCGCTCATCGATGCCGTCGCGGCTATTCACAGCCCCGAGTCCAATCGCGATGAGCTGCAGGCTGAGTATCGGATCGTTCGTGATGAACATGTGTTTTGGATTCGTGTGTGCTCGCGCGTCGAGCGCGACGCGCAAGGGAACGTTGCTCGCGAGTGGGGTGTCGTTCGTGATATCACGCCCGAGCGAGCTTCAGTCGAAGCGCTTGCAACGGCCCAACGCCGCAACGAGATGGGACAGCTGACGGGCGTCCTCGCGCACGAGTTCAACAACTTCCTGACGAGCATCATGGCAGAAGCATCTCTTGCTCTGAGGACGGAAGGGACGCCCCCTGACGTTCGCGCTGCGCTGGTCGCGATTGAGGCCGCGGGGGAGAGTACCGGTGTCTTGACCCGTCAGCTCCTGACATATTCCCGACGGCACGCGCTGGACGTCCGCGTGATGTTGGTCGGTGACGTGCTTGGATCTGTGGAGCGTTTGCTGCGTCGAGTAACACCGGCGTATCTGAACTTGGTCATCAGTCGACCAACGGAGCCGCTGCCAGTGAGAGTCGACTTGACCCAGCTGCAACAGTTGCTGCTGAACTTGGTCGTCAATGCGTGTGATGCGAGCCAAGCGGGCCAGACGATCACGATTGATGTCGTACGGCCTCCTTCCGGCCCGGACGTTCGACACTCTGCGCGACTGGTAACGATTCGAGTACGCGACGAGGGTCTTGGAATGACCCCCGAAGTGCTCGCGCAAGTGTTCACTCCGTATTTCACGACCAAGCGACACGGAACCGGGCTGGGGCTGCCAACCTGTCGGGCGATTGCGGAAGAGCTCGGAGGTGAGCTGACGTTGGCGAGCTCCGTCGGCGGCGGAACGACGGCTCTGGTGCATCTCCCAATCGTCTCCGCCGAAACGTGGCACGAAACCAGCGTAGTGTCGGTCCGTTCGGCTCAGCCTTGGGGCACGAGACGCAACGTGCTCCTTGCCGAAGACGACCCGGCGCTTCGTGCGTTGCTGAGTCGCGGGCTGCCCGCTTTCGGCTTCGACGTAAGGAGCGTGGCAGATGGAAACGAGGCGAAGGCTCTGGTCGCCAGCGAGCCCACTTGGTCGGACGTGTACCTGTTGGATATCGTCATGCCAGGCATTCCAGTGCGTGAGTTGCGCCGTTGGCTTGCGGAAGTATCGCCTCGGGTTCCCGCCGTGCTGATGTCCGGATATCCTCATCGAGTTTCCGAGGAAGTGACCAGCTTGCTTGGGAAGGCCGATTGCTACCTTTCGAAACCGTTCAGCATCGTCGCATTGGGCCAACGCCTCCGCGAAGTGCTGGCGTTGGCCGCGTCAACCCAGGGGAAGCATGATGAGTGACCGCTCAAACACATGCCAGGCCCTTGCCGCCATGGGCTCACCGACGAGCAGTTGAGCCAGCTTCTCTGTTGGTCGAAGTCGTTGGAGGCGTCCCTCGTCGACAATTCGGCGAGTTCTCGTCGCTGCGGACCGCCCGCCCGCAGTCAGTCCTCGCGGCACGGGGGCGCTGCCGGAACCGAAGTTTCGGCAAGGCTCAGACATTCCGCCAACCAGGCCTGGGGCCCCGCACACGCCGGAGCTCCCGGCAAGAGTCCATCGTCTCTAGGCAAGTCGGCCAGACATTGCTCTGGGACCTGAGCGGAGAGCGTGCATAGCTGACCGCTGTATCCCGTCACTGTGCCGTCCGCTGCGAGCTGTCGCGTCGTGACCTCGACCAAGCGCACCGGGTGCAACAGCATGTTGGTCTCTACGGTAAACCCTTCATCTCCTTTCACGACCTGAACATGCCGAAAGACTCCCGCGTTGTTTTGCCGCAATTCAGCAACGACGCAGCGAGCCGCACTGTTGTCGTAGCTTTGCTCGCCGTCTTCCTCTGTCGAAAGCACTACGACATCACACGCCGCCATCGAGGAACACCCTGCCAACGCCTCGAACCGCTGCTCGGCGTCCCTACGGCCGGCATCCAGCTCCTCGAGGGGCGGCGGCCAGGGTAGCTCCTCGATGCTGCTCGAAGCATCGGGTGGCACCGCGCCGCCATCCATTCCGCGGCCGGACGAGACGTCACTGGGTGCCCGACCCTCATCGGGACGTTGGGCAGCCGCGTCCGTCGAACTCGGACCAGCCGCTGGCGCGACGCTGGACGGCTGAGCCCTGGGATTGGGGTCCTCCGCAACCGGCGCTTTGGGTTCAGGCCCACCCGAACCCTTGGGGGTTGTTGGTTTCTCATCAGTCGCAGCTGTGGACGACACGTCCGAGCTCGACTGCTCGCCACACGAAGAGGTGCCCACGCACAACATTACCGAGGTGAGGATCGCACGAATGATCATGGCACGACGATGGATAGCACAGGCGAGCGTGGGTCGGTTGTCGAATACCGCGTCACGCTGTGAATTGCACACCTCAGCATTCTTCGCTTCCTGGCTGTGCCTCGGTTGCGCTCTCGGCGGTCTGCTCGACGATCCGATTTCGAGAGAGCAAATGTTCCAGGTGAACGATGGTGCTGCCGCCTTTCGAGAGGTCTGAATCTGACGGGGAGGGGCCGACTACGTCATGGGCTTCGCCCGGTGCATCCGGACACGCCCGTCCCGGACGGTCTTGTCCGCTCAGTTGCTCCCGATACGAGCATGAAGCACCAATCACCATGCAGGCCTCACATTGTGGCGTTCATCTCATATGGCTACCACTCGCCTGCTGCGGGCTGGCGTGCTCTGGCGTCGATGTCGATTTGGCAACAGTCGAGGCAAACGGTGCCAAAGAACCGCGACGGGGTCGTCTACGATGCCGAAGGCAACCCACTGGGCTCGGTCGACGAGCTGTTCGGCGCCGTTGACCCCCGCTGTGCTCGAACGACCTGCGCTTGGCAGAATAGCGGGGTGGGGTGCCGCAACTGACACTCGAACACGAACATGCTCTGGAGTTCCTTCGCGGAAGAGTCGCCAACCAGGTGTCGCGTGACGTCGAAGCCGGCCAAACACAGCTGGCGATCGACGATCGAGGGGCTGAACTTGTGCTCCGCGTCCGAGCCGGTGATCAGATCGTCGTGTGTGCTCTGTAGCTCGCTGACGGCGATGTCGAAGT
>QJWJ01000367.1 GCA_003235365.1 Deltaproteobacteria bacterium | reverse complement strand
ACACCGATCTCGTATACCTGCGGCTCGCTCAGCAGGGCGCCGCGGTGCCACTGACTACGCGCCAGGTCGTGCTGATGAATCTCGTCCGTGATGTAGCGATGGATCGGCAGCCCATCGATCACGTTGACGGTCGTGGCGCCCTTGTTGAACGGGTACCACACAACCGGGCAGAACCCGAGTCCGTGAACGACGCTGCGCGCCTTGTTGATGACCCAGTTTGGCTCGATGCCGTTCTTGTCGGCGTCGGCTGGGAGGTACTCCGTGTCCTTCTCGGCCGTGATGACGCGGCGGTACAGCTTGGCCACGACCTTGATCGTGCCGTTCGCAAGCTGAATCTCTTCGGTGTATGGGTAGCGGATCTCCAGTTCGACGACTTCATCGGAAGGGCCGAACTTTGGTGTGCACCACTTCGACGGGACGGCGTCCTGGAATGGTTTGCCAAACCGAACGCCGAAGATCGCGGCAACCGATCCGGTCGTCTGCGAGTCATAGAACATCTCGCGCGCGACCTTCGGGAAGCGGCTGATGCGATGGTTTTCACGAATGAACCGGTCTAGCTTGTCGGAGTCCTCGCGAGATAGACCCGACTCCTCTTCATACTCAGCGTCGCTCTCGTCTTCGGCCTGACGAGTCGTGAACGCCGGATAGCGCTCGCCACCGAGACACAGGTCGACGTTCGCTCTTGCCGCGAGGTCAACGACCTTGTAGACGATGCACGGGCGACGCTCCCACAGGGGGACGCTGTCGTCCCACCAATTGGGCATGTGATCGTACTGCGTGCCCTTGGCCCATCGCTCATAGCTCTCTAGACGACGAGCTCGTTTCGAAGAATTCGCGAGTATGGCTCGCTGAGCTTCCTCCTCGCCTTCGATACGCTCGTTCATCTTGGTCGTTCACTTCTGCCACCTTGGGCGCTACCGAATCGAGCACGACACAAATAGCGCATGGCGTCGCAGGCGTGGTTGTTACGATCGATTGGCTGCGTAAGGTAGTTTCCGGGAACTCTTGGATCTGGTTTTCTGCGGTACATCCCAAGCTCGCGAATCATGTTCACGCAATTGGGTCGCACGTAGAAGCGAGCAAACGGAAGATCGCTGTCGTTCGAATACCGTTTGACCATCAGGTTTGCAACGCAGTCGATACCTTCTTCTATCGCGTTGTTGGCCTTCAGCGCGTTGATGCCAGCCTGTTGAAGCTTGGCGATTCGCTCGGCGCCGGATGGGTCGCAGTAGAACGGCAGGTGACTCGCGGGTCTGTCTAGCGCGCGTCGAATCCAAATCGAATCCGGCTGCGTCGCCGCTGACCACGTGCGCGCTTGCTCGACCCACCAATCCCCAATGCGTTCCGTCTCGTAGATCTCGTCCAAGATCCACACGTAGGCGTTCTCGCCGGATCCGGCGACGCCAGCCAACAGGAACACGCCAGGGTCTGGGTTGAATCCGTGGTCAACGCCAACGAGATACTCGCTGAACTCGAACCCGTGCGGAACTTCGCGAACGTGGAAGTCGTCATCGAATGGATAAACGATTCCCTCGCCCGCGTCAGGATCCGCCTCCCACTCACGCTTGAACGTGGCGGGCGACATCTTCGCCCTTGCCTGCGCGACAGCAAGCGGAGACACCGTCTCAGGCGCGTCTCGGTATGTCGCATGAAACGCGTATTGGCTCTTGATGATCTCCAACGCCGCTTCGTCTGGCGTGCGAGGCAGATGTTTTGGCCAGTCCTTGGCTGGAAGCGCTTCGAATATGCCGCGAATGCGCTGAACGACGTCTGTTTTTACAGCCTGCGCGGTGCTGATTTCTCCCCTGCGTATTTGGCGAGCAAGTTTGCCTGCCAAAAGCGAACGATACCACAGCCCGTAACGGCCACGGGTCGGCGTTCCCGTGATGAATTCCCAGCCGAACGACCATGGCTCAGATAGCCACGGGATCGCGACTGAGTCGTAAGCCTCTGGCTCTGTATCGTCACACTCATCAGCAACGATTCCGTCGCAGCGAATGCCACGTCCAGCTTTGCTGTTGTGCATTGTTGATGGGAACGCTTTGAACCAGCTCCCGCCAGGAAAGTTTACCTGTCCGCGCTGACGATCGAACTTGGCACCAAGGAAATCCCAATCTCCGCCAGGCAAAAGGTCGTTTTCGAGGTCTGCCCAATGCACGTCTTTGAACTGCACGAGCGTCGGCATGAAGAACACGAACCGCACTCCACGCACGCGCTTGCTGCAATTAGCCCTGAGCTTTCCATCGTGCTCAGCGACCTTCGTGTAGAGTACGTTGCGAACGAAGTGACTCTTGCCAGTTCCGCGGCTCCAACCAAGGAACAGACTACGACGATCGGCGATCGCTCTGAATGCTCGAAACTGCGGAGCGTTGAACCGTATATCAATCGATTTCGACTGATTTGTCACTCGGTCCGGTGATGTGGATGGTCACCGACTTGGTGCCAGCTTGATCCCGCTCTGGGTCGTCCATCTTCGCGAGGTTGTGAGCGTTCTTCTCGGCATCCATCACGAGACGTCCGTGGTCTGGGCGCTTGTCAATGATGGTGACGCCTTCAGCGCCCTCTGGGATTTCCGGACCCTCTTCCTCGTATCGTTCTAGTGCTTTGCGAGCGACTCGCATGCGCATTGACACGAGTTCATCCAGCGCTTGCACGCGTAGTTTTCGGCGATCGGCGGCGAAAGTTGGATCCTCCACCAGCCTCTCCACAATGTCGCGAGCCGTCCTGTCAGGTATCCCAACAGCCTTCGCTGATTCGGTTGCGTTTCCGCTCCACAGGTAGTGAGCACGGAACTCAGCGACCTTCTCTTCTGGTGTCTGTACACCTCTAGTCATGGCGTTTCCCTTTCCATGATTAACCGCTCATGTGAGGCGTTGGGAAAACACGACTGTGCGTGCTGTTGTTACTTGATGATGACGACTCGAATGCCGCGGGTTTCTCCGCTGTCGATCCAGTTGTTGAAATCGGTTTGGCGCCCACGCCACGAAGCGAGGCGCGATGATTCTAGCTGTTCGACGGGGCTGTCGAGCCACACGAAGCAATCGACGTCGATGCCGGCTCGCATGAGCCCGACGCCGCGTGCTCCTTCGATGATGACGGGGCTTGGCGGTGTCGCCGCGACGATGACGGCTGGCGTGTTCTCCCAGGTCATCCCAGGACGCCAATGCTTGCCAGCTGGGCGCCGTTTGCTCGCTGGTGCCCAGTCGTCCGTGTGGATTACGGCGCGGTCGGTGATGACCTGCGAGAGCGTCGTTTTGCCCGTTCCGGTTCCGCCGGCGAGCACGATGCGTGGACACTCGGCAGCGATGCGCAGCAGTCGTTGCTCACGGGTCAATTGGTGATGACTTTTGCTAGCACGCCGTCAATCCTGCCACCAACAATCGTGGCGGCCGTGTCGGAGTTGGCGATCATGCGGACGTCCGAGTTCGCCGGGATGATGCGCCACGGGTTGAAGTCGATATTTTCCCAGGCGTTGCTCGCCGTACGAAGCGTCATGTCGGCGGCGGCCAACTGCCACACGCCACCCAACGTTCGAAACTCTACGTGGACGTCGACTTGCGCGGTCGACCCTGTCTTACGGAGCGCCGATGCCGTCATTCCAGTCAGCAACCAGTAGTCGGTTCC
>QJWJ01000520.1 GCA_003235365.1 Deltaproteobacteria bacterium | reverse complement strand
GCCAGTCGTCGCCAAAGAGACTGGGTGCGGGCTGTCTGTTGGCGTTGGCAAACGGCTGCGGGCGGCGGGCGTTGAGCACGTGGACGTTTCGGGAGCGGGTGGAACGTCCTGGGTCGCGGTGGAAACCCATCGCGCGGGTGTCGAGCAGCGCGCACTCGGCGACTTGTTTTGGGATTGGGGGATCCCGACCGCCGCAAGCGTACTGGCAATGGAACGCTGTCGATTTTCGACGGTGTTCGCGACGGGTGGAATTCACAACGGCCTGCAAGCGGCCCAAGCGCTGGCGCTCGGGGCCACTGTGGTGGGAATTGCCCGCCCCGTGCTTC
Organism: Deltaproteobacteria bacterium; assembly: GCA_003235365.1. Lineage (GTDB taxonomy): Bacteria > Myxococcota_A > Polyangia > Polyangiales > Polyangiaceae > SZUA-265. The sequence goes on along the minus strand of QJWJ01000520.1, from coordinate 38,044 downwards.
AGGCCCTCGAACGCGACGGCGAAGCTGGCGCTCGCGCGTACTTGTCGCAGGTTGAGGCAGAGCTTCGGACGGCGATGTTGCTCGTCGGCGCGGGTAATCTGAAGCAGCTGCGCAGTGCGCCACGTTTGCTCGACGAACCGTTGGCACGTTGGGCTCAGTTGTGGGGAGGGGGCGCGTCATGAGCGACTCCGAGTCACGCTCGGTGCGCGTGAAGATTTGCGGCATCACGACGCCGGAGGATGCGCTGATGGCGCTCGACGCTGGTGCTGACCTCCTAGGGCTCAACTTCGTGCCCAGTTCCAAGCGCTTCGTTTCTCCTCAGCTGGCACGACAGATCCGTGACCTCGTTGGTGTTCGCGCCGAGGTCGTGGGGGTTGTGGCCGATCTGTCGTTGGACAGACTCGAAGAGTTGCGTGCGAGTAGCGGCGTCGACAGTCTGCAGCTTCACGGCAGCGAGCCACCGGAGCTGCTCGCACGTCTGCCGAGCTCTGACTTCAAGGCCGTGCGCATCGCGACGGCTCGAGACGTCGCGGAGGCACGGCGCTACCGAGGTCCGCGCCTACTCGTCGACGCCAAGGTCGGCGATGCTCTCGGTGGGACGGGGCATACCTTCGATTGGTCGCTTCTCGGTACGTTGGCGCAGGAGCGTCAACTGATTCTCGCCGGTGGATTGCGACCCGACAACGTGGGCGCGGCCGTGAAATCTGTGCGCCCCTGGGCTGTCGACGTTGCCAGCGGCGTCGAGGTTGTGCCTGCGGTCAAGGACTGCGCCTTGGTTGCGGCGTTTGTGAAACAGGCTCACGCCGCGGCCTGACGGTTGTGATGTCTGACAGGGGGTCCTGGTCCCGGTGCTTGCGGCATCAGGGGAGATCTGTTCTAACGACGTCGGATCCCGCAGGACGCTTGGGCGCCGTGCGGGCACATGACGACATTTCTCTGGGAGTATCACCATGTCACTGTTGGATCACTGTAGCCTGTTCGTCAGCGACTACGAGAAGTCGAAGGCTTTCTATACGAAGGTGTTGGCGCCGTTGGGCGCTGCGCCAATCATGGAGTTTGGCCAAGCTTGCGGATTCGGCCGCGACAACAAGCCCGACTTTTGGATCGGCAAGGGACCAGCGAGCTTTCAGACCTCCGAGCAGCTGGCTGTGATCACGCCAACCCACCTCGCGTTCACCGCACGCACTCGCGCCGAGGTCGATGCATTCTATCGCGTGGCGCTGGAGGCAGGTGGCAAAGACTTCGGGCCACCGGGGATCCGAGCTCACTATCACCCGGATTACTATGGGGCTTTCGTGATTGACCCGGACGGTCACGATATCGAAGCCGTCTGTCATCTTCCCGAATGATTCGGTGGCGGCCTGAGATTCATCGGAGCCTCAGGTGGGAACTGGCTCGGTGGGCGCGCGGCCGCGTGCCGACGAGAGGACCACTCACCGACGGTTGGTTCGGATAGGGTGCACAGTTGTGAACGCTCGCGTCGTTGAAGTGGTTGTCGACGTCATTCGGAGCGAACCAAGCGATCGCAGGGGCCCAGTGGCGTCCGATCTGACACAGCTCGTGCCTTTGGTAGTTGGCGTGGGCATCGGCGGCATGCCAGTACATCCGCCTTGACATGACGTTGTTCCGTTTCCCGTTTCGCGCTGCATCCGTACGGATAGATCCGATTTCGTCTCTGCGCCGCCTCACTGGCGTCCTGGTTGCAGCGACCCTGCTGAGTGCGTGCGGCGGGGAAACCGGCGGCGATCGGCCCGGAGGCGCTCCCGGTCCGTCGGTCTCCCCGCCCAGTGGTACCATGTCTTCGACGTCGTCGAGCGTGGCTGGACCGGGCACGCCGCCAAGCCCGACTCCCGCGGCCACTCCGAGTGGCCCGACGCCTTCGCCCGCGTCGCGCCCGACCTCGATCGGCGGAAGCGGAACGGAGAACTTGTTCGTGAGCCTGCTCGGCAAGTCCCAGGGCGAGGTCGACGCAAAGCTCGAGGAAGCGGTGAATCGCTTCTTCGGCATCGGTACGAACGAACCGTCTACCCCGACCGCGGACAGCGGCTACCGTTGCTACTACGAACTGCCGCAAGATTCGTCGATGGCGTTCATTTGGGCCGCTGATTCCAACGACGTACGCAGCGAAGGTATGTCCTACGGCATGATGATCGCCGTGCAGATGGACATGCCGGAACAGTTCGACAAGCTGTGGAAGTTTGCTCGCACCCACATGCAGTTCTCTGCCAACTCACCGATCAATTCGTGGCGTCACTACTTCCGCTGGCAGGGCTCGGTGAATACGTCGAACTCCGGCAACTGGAGCGTCAACTTCGGGGACACGACGACTCCCGCGCCGGATGGGGACGAATACTTCGCCGCCGCCCTGTACCTGGCGGATTTGCGCTGGGGCAGCAGTGGGGCCGTCAACTACAAGCAAGAAGCCGACGCCATCTCCGGCGCCCTGCTGCACAATCCCGCCAGCGCCGATGGGCGCGGCCCCATCATCAACCCCGGGGTGCGACAGGTCGTGTTCGTGCCGTACGGTGACTCCAACAACTTCACTGATCCGAGTTATCACTTGCCCGCGTTCTACGAGCTGTTTGCTTTGCACGGTCCCGGCTCCGATGCCGATACTTGGCGCGATCTGGCTGAGGTGAGTCGAGATTTCTTGGTGAAGTCGGCTCACCCCTCGACGGGGTTGCACCCCGACTATGCGAGTTTCGACGGGCAACCTCGCTCCGGCAATCCAGGAGACGGTCACGAGCGCTTCCAGTACGACGCCTGGCGCGTCGTGTTGAACATGGCCATCGACTACGCGTGGTTCAGCGGCGACCAGCGCATGCAGGGTCAGGTGGAGAAGATGCACGCGTTCTTCGCTTCACGCCTGAACAACGGCAACGTGGCCAACTCGTTGTTCAACGTTGACGGGTCGAACGCATCTGGCGGCGGTTCAACCGCTCTGACTGCAACGCTCGGGGCAGGTGCCCTGGCGTCGGATGACCCAAGCCGCGAGACCTTCATCAACAACGTTTGGAACATCTGGCAGCAAGAAGGCAAGTACCGCTACTATCAGGAGTGTGTTTACTTACTGGGTCTGCTTGCGACCGGTGGTCGCTTCAACTACTCGTGGTGACGCTTGCCGGAAAGCGATCCCAACGCAGGCTAGTCCGACGCGACGATGGAAGTGCGCCACTGCGAGTTGCCTTCCCAGCTCCTGCAATGCAGCCGTCTGTTGTCCCGCACCGCTGATTGCGGTTTGGTCTCGGCGAGATGACGCTCTCGGCGATGGGTTGACCCTTCTGTGACGTATTTGGCGGACTCGCGATCAGGTCGCAACGACTGCGTAACCCGCGCCACTTTTTGAAGCAGCAACGCCTCCCGTCGTCTACACCGAGTTCATGTTCGCGTTCTCGAGTGATGCCGAAGCGGCCGTGGTCGTCCCTTGCAGGAGGGCCCGACCGTTCGTCTGGGGCGAGGCGCTTTCGTGACCACCACGGCGACCGGGTGGGGACCGTCCAAAGCTCCTGCTACCGAGCCATCATCGACGGGGCACTTGCGAACGCGGCTGCCGGGAGCCGATGTCGGCGGTGTGGGGTGCCAGCCGAGGGGCGAACGATCTGGCGTCTCGTCAACATTTGGCGCAGCGCTTTGGGGGCCGGTCTCCGAGTTTCTCGGTCAGGTTGGCGAAGCGACCTTTGTTGCTCGCAAATACGCTGAGAGTCGTCGCGAGGCGGCCGCTCGAGGTCTCTGCGACGTTGGTTCAGATCGAGCGCCTTGGAGTCGCCTCGCTACCGATCGTGTTCGTCACTAGTGTCGTCATGGGCATGGTAATGGCGACGCAGTTCGCGTTCGGACTGCAGAAGTTCGGCGGAATGGAGTACACGTCGCGTGTCGTCGCGTTGAGTTTCGCGCAAGAGATTGCGCCGACGTTCGTTGGGATTATCGTGGCCAGTCGCATTGGTGCAGGGATCGCCGCGGAGTTGGGGTCGATGGCAGTGACGGAACAGCTGGACGCGATTCGAGCTCTGGGCGCCGACCCTCACAAGAAGCTGGTCGTGCCGCGCCTCGTCGCGTGCATCGTAGTGATGCCGATCCTGGCCGGCGTGTCACTGGCTTTGGGATTCGTCGCCGCAATGCTGATCACGGACATCGAGTTTGCCATCCCCGCTCGGTTCTTCGTCAGCTCGGCACTGCAGTCGGTGACGCTTCTCGACTATGTCTCGGGAATGATGAAGGCGCCAGTTTTCGGCGTCATCACAGCCATCGGCGCCTGCCACTTCGGGATGCGTACCCGCTCGGGGACGGCGGGAGTCGGCGAGAATACGACCCTTGCCGTCGTTGCAATCGCCATCACCACGCTGGTTGCAGACTTCATGCTGACCAAACTCGGTTTCTTGATCTGGCCCGTTCGCTGAGCGGCGCTGCCGTCGCGTCTCTGCGCCGTGGTTGCTGAACACCCGCCGTCCGCTTGGAAGTGAAGTCAATGGATTTGAACTACTGCGCGTCGCGCGCCTCGCAGTGACACTCCGCCCAGGGGTGGAGCCCATCGGGCGAGACGACGGGTGCTGAGCGGCTCGAGTTGTCGGTATTGCTCGTCACCAGACCTTGCCGCCAACGTGCGATCGACGTCATTTGAGCTGGCGTTAGCGTGCCGCCCAAGAAGCGTGGCATTGGTCGACGATGACGGCGCGTTGGTGCAGGTCCTGTCGTACGAGGGTGCCGCCATGGTTGGCTGTCGTGCGCGTCTGAGCACTGGTGCGCGCGCTCGACTGGGGAGTCGTCACGCCCCGCGGAAGCACTCCCCCGCGCGGTTCGGATCCACCGGAAACAGCCCCCGCATCACAGCACCCTAGCAACCGAGGTTGGGACTTCACAACTGGCCACTGACGTCGCGTCCGCCGACGCTGTCTCGACACGGCCCCGCAGCGCGTGGATCGGGCGCCGCGGTGGGTGGCTGACTCGAAAACCACCGCATGACGGCTAGCCGTTGCAGGTGTCCGGCGCTACGCCAGGCGCGTGAACGAGACTTCGACGAGTGACCGACACCGCGTGGTCGTGGTCGGCGGTGGGTTTGGTGGGCTCAACTGCGCGCGCCGCCTCGGGGGCTGCTCGGAGCTGGAGGTGCTGGTCATCGATCGGCGCAATCACCACTTGTTTCAGCCCCTGCTTTATCAGGTTGCCATGGCGGGGCTGAGCCCTGCCGAGATTGCGGCGCCAATCAGGAGTTTGCTCAGTGGTAGTTCGAACACCACGGTCCTGCAGGCGTCGGTCGAAGGGATCGACGTGCCGACGAAACGAGTACGGACCGATCGTGGAGAGTTCGGCTACGATACGTTGGTACTCGCGGCAGGTGCACAGCATGCCTACTTCGGTCACAACGAGTGGGAAGAGCACGCACCCGGGCTCAAGACTCTGGAACAGGCAACGGAGATCCGCCGCCGAGTACTTGGTGCGTTTGAACGTGCCGAAACGGAAGCGAACGCCGACGAGCGCAAAGCGCTGTTGACGTTCGTCGTGGTCGGCGCGGGCCCCACTGGCGTCGAGCTCGCTGGCGCCATCGGTGAGATGAGCCGCTTCACCTTGGCCAAAGACTACCGCAACATCGATCCGACCCACACCCGCGTGATCCTCATCGAAGCAGGGCCCCGCATCTTGCCGTCGTTTGCGCCGGCTCTTTCGGCGCGGGCAATGCGCGACCTGGAGAAGTTGGGCGTTCAGGTTTGGACCGAGAGCCGCGTGACGAACATCGACGGTTCGGGGGTGACCGTGGGTGCTGAGCGCATCGCGACGCGCACCGCGCTGTGGGCGGCAGGGGTGCAGGCCTCGGAGCTGTCACGTACGCTGCCGGCAGAACCCGACCGGATGGGGCGGGTGCCGGTGGACGACCACCTGCGCCTGGTCAACCATCCCGAAGTGTTCGTGATAGGTGATCAGGCGTGTGCAAAAGGACCCGATGGGCGACCGCTGCCCGGCGTGGCCACGGTCGCTCTTCAGCAGGGACGCTACGTTGCTGACTTGATCCGTGCGCTGCGGAGCCAGCGTGAGGTGCGTCCATTTCGCTATTGGGACAAGGGGCAGCTCGCCACGATCGGTCGGCGGCGCGCGCTGCTTCAAAGCGGTTCGTTGAAGCTCGCTGGGTTCGTCGCGTGGATAGCGTGGCTACTCGTGCACATCTACTACCTCAGTGGTTTTCGCAACCGGGTGCTGGTGCTGATTCAGTGGGCGTGGTCCTATGCGACGTTCTCGAGAGGAGCGCGCCTCGTCGTCGAAAAGACGTGGCGCTCCTACCCATCATGAACGGGAAGCCTGGTCACGGATGTGAAAGCGCGGGTTGCAGCCGGCTGGCGTCGACCCACTCGTCGTCGAAGACGCCAGCGCTAGAATACTCTACCAAGTATCGTTTACCATCGACACGCAGTACCTTGCCCGCGAGCCAGCTCTCGTTTCGCCAGATGTTCACGGGCTGCAACGGGGTGTAGGTCGCGCTGACGATGCCGGGCCCCTCAGCGCCGCTTGCGCCGAGCGGGCCTTGGTTCAGGGTGAACAGTGCCGAGCCGACACTCAGCGAGATGACTCCGCCAATCGCCAGCGTCCAGAACAGCCGTTTGCCGAATTGGTCGCGGTGAGGCGTCTGCGAAGTCGGTTCTTCCACGGCCCCCGCCATACCCCCACGAGCGACGAATCGCAAACGGCGGCTCCCGGCGGCTCTCCGTCCTCGCCGAACGCCCTGCCAGCGGTGGGCTTCGACCCGGCGATCAAGTGCGTAAGGACTCGTATTCGTTGATATGATCGGCGGTCGTTTCGGGCTGGAGAGCCCTGCCGCGCCGCCCCTACGCGCTGAACGCCAGGGAAGTTTCAGCGTGGCAGTGCTTGCGTTGTGGTGGCGTCGAGGGGGGACCCCATGAGATTCGGCCCACCCCGAAATCAGTGGCTCACGTCGTTTGCGATGTTACATCGCGTCGCGGAGCGATATTCCGAGCTGAGCCCGCGCGCTCGGGAGCTCTCGGAATCGTACACGTCACGTCGGGAGTTGCCGTGATTCCCTCGCACCCAGGACGTCCGCTACCCTGACACGGCGATCATGGTCTGCGTCGATCTGGTGCCTCCGTACGCGAGCAACCTCTCGGCCACAGCGGCGTACGGAATTTCCATCTCGACCCAAACGTAGAATCGAGACAGAGTCAGTTCACTCTTTTCTTTCTTCTGGGGTGCGATGGCTCGGCGCTGGGCAACCCCGTTTCAGTCAGGTGCATCATGATCCTCGTTCGTCATTCTCTCGTTCGTTCGTCGCTGGCCCTCGCCAGCGTCGTTTCTGCGTTTGCTTTTTCGTCACCCGCCGACGCCCAGCTCAGCGCTTGCGGCAACATCGATGTCGAGGCCGAGGCCGAGTGCGAGCTCGACGTGTCGGGCGGTTGCGAGCTGAAGTGTAAACCCGCAAACTTCGAGCTCGCCTGTGAAGGCGAGTTGCAGGCCGAGTGCGACGCCGACGAGTGCAAAGTCGAGGTGGACGTCGATTGTGCCGCGGAGTGCGAAGCCGACTGTTCAGGGCGATGTGAAGTCGACCCGGGCGACTTCGACTGCAGTGGCGAGTGTCGCGCCAGTTGCAGCGGCAACTGCCAACTCAACTGCGATGCACACGTCGAGGCGGAGTGCGAGGCGTCGAGCGAATCCGGCAAGGCAGAATGCGAAGCCAAAGCCAGAGCCAGTTGCGAAGCGTCCTGTGATGCGACCTGCGACAGCGAATGCAACATCAGCTGTGAAGGAACGCCGCCTTCGGCGGAATGTAGTGGCAAGTGTGAGGCGTCCTGCGAGGGCCAGTGCAAGGTCGAAGCGAGCGCCGAGTGTCGGATCGATTGCCGAGTCGACGGCCAAGTCGAGTGTCAAGCCCACCTCGAAGAGGCCTGTACCGGGGCGTGTGAGGCACCAGACGGCGCGTTGTTCTGTGACGGCCAGTACGTCGACCATGGCGACAACCTCGACAAGTGTCTGGCTGCGCTGAACGCGGTGATCAACGTCGACGTCGAAACGTCCGGGTCGGCACAGGGCGAGTGCGGTGGTGGCAAGTGCGAAGGCGAGGCAGAGGGAAAGGCCAGCGTGACGTGCGCGACCGCGCCACACGCCACTGGCACCAGCGCTTGGTCGTTGCTCGCGCTCGCACTCGGCGGCGCGCTCGTCGCACGACGTCGCAAGGGCTGACTGCTTGACAGTTGAAGCTGAGAGTTGAGTTCTTCTGGGGTCGATTCTCGTTCAGCCCAATACCGGCTCATCCCGCGCGATCAGACTCTGACGAGTTCCGCGCGGGAGTCAGCCGGGGTCGTGTAGGAGGAGGCTTACCCGGCCTCACCGGTTTCTCTAGGGAGACAACCCTCTGCCCGCCTAGGAGCGTGTAGGGGATAACGCCGTTGAGGCGATGCGAGGCAAGACCGGAGGGCGCTTGCCCGCACCTCGTACGTTCGGGCAGAGTATCAGCCATGGCGTTTCGCTTGATTTTTCTGGTGATCCTCGGGTGCGGGCTCAGCGCGTGTTCGAACTCGGAGGCTTCGAACCGCTCGACGACTGACGACGATCACGTCGATGCCGCGAAGCACGGTGACGACGATGTCCCCGATGCGGCACCGGACACTTCCGTCCCGGTGGTGGTGCCAGGCGTCGATGCGGACGTCATCCAGAAACCGGGCGTCGACGACCCCGCGACATCGGCGTCCGAACCGTCGGTGACGTCGTCGCCGACGGCGAATGTACCTGACGCCAGCCCGTCTTCGGTCCCGGTGGACGCCGGTCCAAGAGTTTCGGTTGCTGATTCGGGGGACGCATCACCTTCGATGTCGGAAGAGGTCAGTGCCACCGAAGCATGCATCGACTATCTGGTTACCCCGTGCATGCGTCTCGCCGAGTGCAGCGCCAACGCCGATGCCGTCGAAAGTTGTGTGCCGCTCGCGGAGCAATGTCCAGATCGCCTGTTCGGTCCGGGGATGACGCAGACGCCTGATGAGTTGGTCGCCTGTGCCGCCCAGTGGGAGATGATGTCGTGCGAAGCGCTGGAAGCCGGTGAGCGTCCTGATTGTGGGTTGGAGCCGGGAACGCTCGAGTTACACGAGGAATGCCTCTTCAAGGAACAGTGTGCATCGGGGATGTGTCGCAGTCCGACGCGATTGTGCGGGATCTGTTCACAGTTCGCCGGGGAGGGGGACGACTGTCGCTTGCCGCAGTTCTTCTGTCCCGACGAGTCATTTTGCGATGCTGCCGACGGGCGGTGCGTCGACGAACAACCGCCGGAAGTCGACGGTGTGAACCCGGAGCTCATCGGACGGGCAATTGGCGAGCCCTGCGACGTCGACTACGACTGTGTGCAAGCCGCCTATTGCTACCATTCGTCAGCGGGAGGTGAGTGTCGTGGGTCACCGCGCCCGGGGGAGGACTGCAGTCAGAACGACCGCTGCGCCTCAGCCACGTTCGGGGAGATGACGCGCATGTACTGCGATGCAAGCACCTTGCTTTGCACTGAAGCTCCCGTTCGCGGCGAGCCGTGCGCACTCGAAGCGGCTGGCAATGCGCAGTGCGAAGTGGGTTCGTCGTGTCGCTTCGATCCCCCGTACGATGGCGTGTGCGGCCCGCACCCGGAAGTCGGCGAGCCCTGTACGTTCGGTGCCATTTCGAATCTCCAGGTCGTCTTCTGTGCTGAAGGTGCAGCTTGCGACGTCAACGCAGATCCGCCGACGTGCCGCGTGGCGGAAGCGGGCGAACCCAACTGGAAGGAGCCCTGGCAAGATGCGGAACCGGCCGGTCCCGGCGAGGTCTGCTACGCTCGCAGCGGGTGTGAGCCGCCGTACGCGTGCCTCTGCGTCGGTCCCGGTTGTCAATGGCGAGCGTGTGGTGAACGCGTGCTTCCGGGCGAGCCGTGCGACGAACCGCATCTGCTGTGTCATCCAGGCAGCGAGTGCGACAGCGGGATCTGCCGGCCAGTGCAGACGCGTTGGGTGTTCGAGGATCGCTGCGGGCCGTGAAACTTCAGCGCTTGGCTTCGAGTTTGCCCGCTTTGCGCAGTTGAGCGATCAGTCGACGCCGGGTTTCGATTACGCGGTAAGTGCCCTTACCTGGGTGGCACCAGCGCTTCTTGCGCGCGTTGTTGCGTCCCTGGTAGCTGGCAAGCCAACGCGCAAAGGCCGCCGTTCCGACCTTCTTCTTGCAGAACTTGCGATTCTGAGTGATCAGCTGGGCCATCACTTCGATGTTCTGCGTCGGGTCGAGTAGCGACTTCTTCACCTGTTGGCATGCTTTGCTCGGTCTGCGCAGAGGATCTTTGTCCTTCTTGCAGGCACCGATGTATCGGGCGCGAATCTGCGCAAGACCGTAGTCCTCGCCGCTGCGAGAGACGGCGGCGGGGTTGAAGCGGCTTTCGTGCAGGATGATGGCCACACCGGTCAACGGATCGAAATCGTGCTCCTGGGCTTGGGTATGAAGCGCTCGAGCGATCGTTTCGGCTTCGGCGTCCGGGACGTTGGGTTCGGCGAGGCGGATGGCTGAAATGATGACGGCGAGGGATCGGAGCATCGATGCACTGGGCCTTAGCACGCGAGTCAGCCGAGGGCCAAACCGCCGAGTTTGGGGCCGATTTCTTGCCATTTTAGCGGCGACCACGGTCGGCATCGACGGAGATTGGTCCGACAACGTAATCGCGGTAGGAGCGCAACATGCATCCGACCAATCCCGCGCAGCTCTTCGTCGTTGCGTTGTTCGGCGTAGCTCTGCTGCTGTTCCTGATCATCGGTAGAAAGCTGCACGCCTTCGTCGCTTTGTTGCTGGTGAGTTTGGTCCTCGGTCTCGGAGCGCAGTGGCCCGACCTCAATCCCGACGAAGTACTCGATTCGATGCAACGTGGAATGGGCGGAACGCTCGGTTTCGTTGCGGTCGTCGTCGGGCTTGGCGCAATGTTCGGGCAGTTGCTCGATACGTCGGGAGCGACTCGAGTCTTGGCGACCGGGTTGCTGCGTGTCGTCGGCATGGAGCGGGCGCCGTGGGCTCTGGTCGCGACCGGATTTCTGATCTCGATACCCGTCTTCTTCGACGTCGCGTTCGTAATCTTGGTTCCGATGCTGCACGCGTTGAGTCGACGGACAGGTAAGCCGGTCATGGGCTTTGCGTTGCCACTGCTGGCAGGCATGGTCGTGACGCATTCGTTCGTCCCGCCCACTCCCGGCCCGGTCGGTGTGGCGACTTTGCTCGGGGCCGATCTCGGGTTGGTGATGGGTTTCGGCCTGTTGGCGGGGGGCGCGAGCGCGATCGTTGCGGGCCCGTTGTTTGCTCGCCTCATCGGCAATCGCGTCGTGGGTGCAAGTGCTTTGATTGGTTCTGGTGAACAGTCGACGGCGCCGGTCATCGGTGACTCGAAGCCGTCCCGTATCGAGCCGAGCCTGGGCACCGTCCTCGGACTGATGGCCCTGCCGATGGTGCTCATCGTTGGCAACACGGCGCTCGGTGCGTGGGTGAGCGAGCCTGGGCCCAGTCTGCAACTGCTGCGTGCGCTCGGACATCCGTTCGTGGCGCTGCTATTGACCACGCTATCGTGCTTCTGGGTCCTGGGAACCCGGCGTGGGTCGTCGCGGGCTGAGTTGAATCAACTGGCCACCAGGGCTCTCGAGCCTGCCGGGATCATCATCTTGGTCACCGGTGCCGGAGGGGTGTTGAAGCAGGTCCTCGTGGACACCGGAGTGGGCAAGGCCCTCGCGGAGCAGATGCTCGGCTTGGGGCTGGGACCCCTGGTAATGGGGTTCCTGATCGCGTGGGTCGTGCGCGTGATGCAGGGGTCGGCGACGGTTTCGATGCTGACGGCGGCGGGCTTGGTCGTGCCTTCGTTTGGCGTCGACGTGAGCGATGTAGATCGGGCGTTGTGCGTGATCGCAATTGCAGCGGGTGCGACCTGCACGTCGATCGTCAACGATTCGGGCTTCTGGCTCGTCAGTCGCTACTTGGGATTGTCGGTACCGCAGACACTCCGGACTTGGTCGGTCATGACGAGTATCGTCGGGCTGGTCGGTTTCGCAGTCGTGTTGGTCCTGCATCACCTGCTCTCGCAGCCGTAGCGGGGTTGACGCCGCTTCCAGAAGGGAACTGAGAGAGAGACGCGCGAGACCCCAGATCGGAGAACGCCGGGAGGAGTCGCTGCGGGGCGGGTCCCGCCGCTGCTGCGTGTCGGTCCCCGTGGGTGAGGAAGGGCGTGTTGGCCGTTTGGTGAAACTGACCGCGTGGCGTGACAGTGGGTCGTGGCTGAACGGCTCCGACTTCTCATTTGTCGGCGTCCTGACGTCGCGGTTTCGTCGCGTTGGTTCACTGCGCACACCAAGATCGCGCGGATACCAAGCGTTAGCGGATCGACAGCCGAATGGACGAGCAGAAACAGTGATCGAGTCCGAAGCGTCCCGGCATCATCGGTTAGCTATGCGAATCGTCGCCGCCCAGACTCTCGCGAATGATCCTCGCGTTTCAGACCGCACGCGCGCGTGCGCCTTGAGTGGAGGGCTGATATCGGGTCGGCCGATGGGTCAGGGTGCTGGGGAGCCGAGCTTCGGTCCTGCTTCAGGGGTTCACCCTCGACTCTCCACCGCCTCCCACGGCGCGGATCATCACGTCGTTGTCCGTGGCGCTGTCGGGCGCTTGGCGCCGCAAGCGCCCGAACGCCGAGGGGCCCGTTTCGGGGCTGTTCCCGTGCCGTTCGTGCCTCCTGATGCTCCACCGAAGTCTCGAGGCGAAACGGGCAGGGTTCAAGCTTTGAACCCCACGGGATCGTTGCAACTCCCGCTCCAGGGTCGGTTGCCCACCCCCGGTCCGTGCAGTATGACGAAAGGCCTCGGTGTCGTCGCACCTACCCTTCAGGCGGGGCGCCGGGGCTTGGGTCGCCACATGACCAATCGCGAACTGCGTCTGACCAAACTGGTTAACCAGCACCTCGGTTTCGTTGAACGGGTGCTGCGCAACATGGGTGTGCCGGATGCCGATTTGGATGACGCGGTCCAGCGCACGTTCATCGTCGTTGCCAATCGCCTCGACGACATCGTCGTGGGTGCAGAGAAGAGTTTCTTGTTCCGCTCTGCAAAACACATGGCGTCGCACGTGCGTCGGAGTGCCAGTCGTCACAGCCGCCTCGAGCCGTTTGACGACGATGTGCCCGTTGCCCAACAGTCGCCGGAGCAGCTGGTTTCTCAGAAGAAAGCTCGTGAGCTGCTCGACGAACTTCTCGACAGCATGCCCGAAGAGCTGCGGTTGGTCTTCTCCCTCTACGAGTTCGAGGGATTGCGAATGCCCGAGATAGCCGAATACCTGGAGATCCCGACCGGCACGGTCGCGTCGCGACTGCGTCGCGCGCGCAAGCACTTTCAAGCTGGAGTTCGGCGATTCGAAGCCGTCTCGACGTTTGCTGGCGCCAAGGCACAAAGAAGGGTTGGTTCGTGAGCACCGAGTTCGAAGAACCCCAGCGGTTGATCAGCCAGAGCTGCACTGAGCTCGAGATGGCCATCCTACGGGCAGGTTGCGACGTTCCGAGCGATGCGGGTCGGCAGGCCCGTGTCATGGCCGCCGTAGGCGTTGGGACCGCGGTCGCACTGGGAACCAAGTCGACCTGGGCAATGGTGGCCGGTTGGAAGAAGGCCGTGCTTGGCGGCGCGATTGCGTGCAGCAGCGTCGGGGGCGTCTACGCGTACTCCGCATTGGTTTCGCCCGACGTGGCCAGCATCGAGCTGACCAGTCGGGGAGGGGCTCCTGCTCCCGCGGTAGCCGAAGAACCCGACGTCGACGTGATCGTGGACCAAGCCGTGCTGCCAAGTGAGGCCGAGGTCGAAGTCGTCGAGGTTCACGAAAGCGCGTCTGTTGTCGAGCCTCCCCCCAAACGGCGCAACGTCGCACCGAAGAAGGCACGCAGCGCCGCCCCCGAACATTCGGCGGAGACCTTGCAGGAAGAGGTCGAAGCGCTCGACGGTGCTCGCTCGTCCCTGCGTACAGGCGACTCGTCTGGTGCGCTGCGCGGGCTGGCCGAGTATTCCAAGCGGTTCCCCAAGGGCAGTCTGCGCCTCGAGGCAGAGGCGTTGCGCATCGAGGCGCTCGCCGCGTCAGGTAACCATGTCGAGGCGTCACGTCGAGCGAAGCGCATTTTGGAACGCAGCCCCAACAGCGTGCTTGCGCCGCGCCTGCGGCGTTTCGTGATTGATTGAGGTGGCCGATGCGGCACCTGCTGGCGGACGACGACGACACTACGGTTGATCCGGTCAACCAGCGCCTCTTCCCGCGCATCGGGCCTTCGCTTGCCCGTGCTGCTTGGGCTGCGTTGGTGCTTGCGTCGTCTGCGTCATGCTCGACCAAGGACAACTACCTCGGCTTCGACCAGGTCCCGATCAGCGGCCCGGGTGACGAGCCTGCTCCCGAACCCTCCAAGCCCAGTCCTCCGAGTTCCGGCAAACCCTCTCCGGGCGAAACGGATGTCGACGCCGGGGGAGGAAACGGCGAGCCGCCTGCCGACGATGACGGCGGAAGTATCGGCACTGACGAGCCGTCCAATCCGGGCCCCAAGCCGTCGCCGCAAGACGCTGCGCCCGAGCCATCGGACGCTGGCTCCCCGAGTTCCATGCCGCTGACGCCCTTACAGGCGAAGGTTGACTTGCCGAACTTGCTCGTGGAGGTGCTGGGCGTCACCGAGGAAGAGGTCGACGAGCGCATCGTCGCAAGCTACGACCAGCTTTTCTACGGTGACTCTGAACTCGAAGCCATCTACTTCGAGGTGAGCGAGGACCAGGCGTACATCTACGACGTGTGGCATGACGACACCCGTATCGATGCGCTGGGTTACGGGATGCTGATCAGCGTGTTGTTGGACCATCAGATCGAGTTCAACAAGATCTGGAGCTTCGCGCGCACGTATTTTCAGCGCCAAGAAGGTCCCTTGAAGGGCTATTTTCACGAGAAGTGCGACGTCAGCGGTAGCCCCTGCTCGGAGGAATCGGGAGTCTACGGCGCGTTCTACGTCGCCACGGCCCTGCTCATGGCCGAGGGGCGGTGGGGTAACGATCGAGGGATCTTCGACTACGGGGCGGAGGCGCGCTACCAGCTCGACGTGATGTTGAACAAGGAAGCGCTCAACGGTGGCATCGTCGAAGGCGTGACCAACATGTTCGACAAGGACACGTTTCTACCCTACGAGCAACCGTCTGAAGACTTCTACGACGTCTGCTATCCGGGAGCTGTCATCACGGCCTTTTGGGAGTATTGGGGCGCGACGACGAAGAACTCGTTTTGGACGGCAGCGGCAAATCGCTCTCGAGCATTTCTCCGGCGTGTGGCGCATTCCGTCACCGGACTCATTCCACAACGTGCACACCACGACGGCGTACCTGTAGACGGTGAGCGCGTGTTCAACGAGATCTCTTATTCATTCGGGTTGCACCTAGCGCTCGATCAGGCTTGGTATGGCGTCGATCCGGCCCAGATCGTGATAGCCAACGACTTGATCAACTTCTTCGCCAACTATCCCATTCAGCCCTACCCCGCGATCTTCTCGACTTCCGGGGAGCCGTTCAACGACTATCCCTCCGGGGCGCTGATCGCAGTCAACGGTGCGACAGCCGCGATCTCCACGGTAGACGCCCGTGAGCGATTCATCCGCGCCGTATGGCAACGTGCCACGCCGTCCGGTACCTACCGGTTCTTTGACGGCACCGAGCAAATCCTCGCTCTGTTGTTTCTCAGTGGTAAGTTTCGGGTCTACTGAGAACCTGTTGCATCGAATGATCGTTCGAGAATCGCGAACGATCATTTAGAGCGCGTGGCCGAGCCCCAAGCCGACCCAAGGCAGAAAAACAGGAGTACGAGCGGTCTCCTCAGCCGGTTTACCGAGGAGGTATCGTTGCGGTAGCACGGGTGCGTGACCCGCGATGCTCAGCTGTAGGGCCAACGAGTTGGTCAACGCGTACTCGAAATCCAGAGCGCCACCGACACTCACCCAGATACGTTCGGAACTTTCGGGATCGCTGATGTTTTGGCCTGATGCATCGAGCAGTCCCAGTAGCGTTCCAATACAGGGGCGGATCTCGAACCGTCCGACGCGGCCCCGTACCGGACACGCCTGCGCGGAGAGCACATACAAGGTGAACCGCGTATCGCTGTCGCTGCCGAACAGGTCGCTTCGCAAGGCCGCCGCACCGATGGCCAACGTGGGCGACAAGTCAGCTGCGCGTTCGCCGCGAAAGTACAAGGCGCCCGATGCGCCCCAACTGGGCAGCGGGTCCACTGGCATTGCCCCGACTAGTTGAAATCCGATTGCGGACGTCCAGTTGATCGGGATTGATGGCGGCGCGTCGGGTGCGTCGACTGGCAATTCGGGGAACGTCACCGGCGGCAGTGGCTCCTCCACATCTTGTTCTTCTTCTTCCGGCTCGGGTGGGGGGGGGCGGGTCAACGCATCCGGGTCCAGACTGAGCGCGGCCGTGAGCGCCAGAGCATGCAAGACGTCCGTGCACGCCTCGGCCTCGACATAGCGCGGCTCGGTCGCGAGGTTGTTGCGAATGATTTCCAAGCGGCCGAGGATGCGTTGTCCGCGCTGCTGCAAAACCACACGGAGCAGGACTTGTGAGCGCCCGAGCTCGGCCGGCGTCACTCGGCGCGTGCGACTGGTCAGTGCGCTCCAGAAGGCGTCCGAGTTGGGGCATTGCTCGGGAGCAGAGTAGGCCAGCGTAGCCTGAAGTGGCTGCGCCGCGAGCGAAGACGCACGAGTCATGCCCAGTGCCAGTCCAGCTAATGCTGCACCCCATCTGGACCAATGTCGCACCGGGCAACCGTCCCCCATTCTCGCAGTGTCTGCAAGTGGCAAGGACACCCATCGTGGAGGCTACCGCTGGGCCGAGCGCTGCTCAGCGAAAATGCTACAGCCCGTCGGATCGGAATCGAGTACCCCGCGGGCGAAGGCGGAGATCGCTTTGAATTGATTCGGTCAGGCCACCACGGGGCTTCGTCGATGTAGATCCACGTTTTCGAAGTGCGAAGAGCCTGTTCAACTCGTGGCGACAGGCGAGGCGTAGCGCGTCGACGAGTGAACGGCTCGTCGCGGCGTATTGGGCGCATCGACGTTGGTACTCAGGTGTTCATCTGGTGCGGTTATGGTGGCGGCCCCCTGCGGGGTCTGAGGCCGAGCGACGGGTCCCGGCCGACTCGTGCAGGCTTTTCAACGGGAGCGAAGCCATGGCTACCGGGCCTCGAAACATTGGTTTCGATCGGTCTCGCACCCGGCGGTCATCCGTGTAAGGGTCCGCAGCCATGAAGCGCGATGCTGCGCCCTGGACGTACCTTCCGTTGCTGGCCCTCCTGGCCGCGCCGACCCCGGCGGTGGCAGAGACGGCTGGATTTTTGGGGGCCGGCGTGCCGAGTTCGCCCCCACTTGGCGCCGGGCGGCGACCGGCGCCGCAGCGCGCCGACTCGACATCCGTGGCCACTGAGACTCGCGGACCGGCGAACCACACAGCCTCGCAGCATGCGGCCACGCCATGCCAGTGTTCCGTGGGCGCCCCGCTCGAGCGCAAGGTTCGAACGCTGGAGTTCTCTTTCGGCAGTGCGCAGAAGTTCTTCGATCAGTCCGTATACGACCCCGGCGGGATTGTGCGCAGCCGCACGATCCCAGTGACTACAGTGTCCGTGCTTGGTGAATGGCTCTTTCATCCGCGCTTCAGCATCGCGGCCCTGTTCGATCTGCCGTTGGAGCCGCGTTCGACGTTGGTTGAAGGCCAGTTGACGCAGACGTACGTGCCCCCGTCGATCAGCGGTGGTGTTCGAGCTTCCGCTGTGTCCTTCGACATCCTCGAGGAGAGCCACCTCGATTGGCAGTTCTTCGTTCTCCTGGGATCGACGCTGGCGGGGATCAGCGGAGACACCGTGTTCCCCACGGTGGCCAGTCGGTTCCACCTGCGTGACGACGAAGGTTTCACACTCTACGCTGGCGCCTCCTTCGAGTTTCGGTTGGCACGCGCCGCGCTCGTGTACGGCGTTGGTCACCGCTTCTGAATGGGCGAGCACGATCGTCGGGCGGTTGGTCCTCTGTAGCATCGGAAGTTCGCGAACTCCCTCTTGGCACGGACCCCTGATTGCCGCTTTGGCTATCAGTCGCGATCTCGGCAACACCGGAACCCGAGATGGTAGCTGCGGTGCCCCCCCGCGCGGCCAACCCGCGTCGTATGCCAATTGCGAGCGCGCCAGCGGCAGTCGTCGGCATGCGTCGGTGAGTGGGCGAAGATGAACCAACTGCCCTTCATTTCCGTCCAGCCTTTGCCTCCCAGCTCTTCAGGGTACAAAGGCAGGCTCAAGTGCTCGGCAACGTTGCCGTGTTGATCGTACACGCCGGAGGCGCTCACGCATGCTGGGAACGAACCGGTGGGGTAGGCGTTGGTGCCGCAGGTGTCGTAGTCGACGTCAGTACAACCAGGAGACTTGGCCGAGTCCGTTGCGCACAACTCGGGTTCCGACTGCTTGCCGTAGGCCCAGACCAGCTCTCTGCTCACGTTGTTGTGACGTTCCATCGACAAGCGTCGTTCGCGGGCGGGACCTCGCGCGTACATTTTCGGAATGGCATTCCAAGCGTATGCCTCATTTGGGGAAAGCGTGTCGCCAGCACACGCGCCTTCCCACTCGTGGGCGTCACAGAGGCGCTTGCCCAATGCTCCGCACAGCTCGGCTGCCTCGTTCGGCGTCGTCCAGACTAGCGGGAATTCGCAGGGAACGTTCGGAAACTCGAACTGGTCGATACAAACGTCACTCTGCTCGGTTGCGCCTCGCACTGGGGGTACGCGGACCATGTACGGGGCACCGCAAGTCGGGTCTGCCGGCAGCGGCTCGGCGAGCCGCCGCCGCTGGATACATTCTGCGCTGCTGAGCGCCGGGCGGCTCGCTTTCGGGTTACCGAAACCGATCCGATCGGAAGCGTCGATGGTTTGTTCGACCTCCCGCAGCTGGGCCGACGAGAAGCCTTGTGCCTCCAGTACCGTGAGCAGGTGTCGTCTCTGTTCGTTCGGCGGCAACGTGGGAGTTGGAGGCTCCGAACTGCTGACGCTCGTTGGAGTTGGTGCAGCGGTATGAGCCGGGCTTGCCGCGTCCGGCTGAGCGACGGACGACGCGGCGGCAGTGGGGGCTGGGCTCGTCGCGGTGGGCTGATCGTTCGATGTTTCGCAGCGGCAACTGGAGATGACGCCGATACAAATCGCGAGGAGTGGCGTGCCCCCGACCACTTGGGGCATCGAACCGGGTCGACGCGCTGACGGGACGAGTGCGCCGCTGAATTGGCGTTTCGTGGATGCGCCACCTCGGAGCAGCCCGCTCAGCGACACTGGAGCTGAGCGCATCCCACCTCATCCGACCCGTCGAGGCAGTCGTCGATTTGGTTGCACACCAAACGCGGTGATAGGAGCTCCTGTGTTGCCTCGCAGGTGAACCACTTACAGTCGCGTTCGTCCGAGCCGTCGGGGCAGTCGTCTTCGCCGTCACACTCCCAGGCATCTGGGATCTCCTCGCCGCTGGTACAAGTGAACCGGTCGGGGCACGCTTCTTCGTCCGAAGCATCCAAACAGTCGGGTTGGAAGTCGCACTGCCATGCCGCGGGGATTGTCTCCCCATCCCCGCACTCGAAGTCCTCGCAATCGAGCTCGTCGGATCCATCGATGCAGTCCGCCTCACCATCACACTGCCAGCCTGGGGGGATGCGTTCTCCCGACCCGCAGGTGTAGGTGTCGAAATAGGTGAAGCAGCTTTGAAAGCAACTCTCCAAAGGCACCGGGACGGCTTCGCTACAGTTGTATTGCTGCAGGATGTTGCAGCTGGCGATCGAGTGGCAGATGAACAGACAGCGCTCTGCTTCGTTGACTGGTGGGTCACAGGATACCGGACCATCGCTGAGCAGTTCGCAGTCCCGAAGCTTTTGGGCGAACCCGTCGCAATCGAGGGTGTGTTCCGCGAGGCTTTCGTCCGGAGGCGGTGCGACCTCCGTCGGCTGAGGAAAGAACGGGAACGAATCCAAGGGGTCGGGTCCCACGTCGGGCACGCCGGCGTCGGAGGGCGATGCTGGAGAGTCCTGGCTGGGTGCATCCGGCTGCGGCCGCTCGGTATCGTTGGAACCGTCGTCCGCCTGGGTGTCGGCAACGACGACCGCCTCGTCCGGCGTGCAGCTTGCGAACAGGAACAGAGCGAACAGCGGTGACAGCCGCGTCACGGGCCAGCCGGGTTGGAGCCAGGACAGTTGAGGTGTTCCCGCGCGATGCTGCTCATCCCGACGTGGCGAGCGGGCGATACCGGCGCGGAGGGGGCGGAGGGTTGTGACGCGGGGCATGACAGGAGCGGGTCGTCAGTTCAACCCGTGGAACCTGCCTACCACGTTCGATGGGGTCGAGACAAAGCCGGCTCGGACGCCCAGCCGTGCATCGGTTTCCGCAGTGTTGGTTTTCCGCAGTGTTGGTTTCCGCAGTGTCGATTTCCCGCGGCGTTGATTAGGCGTGATACGGCGTCGTCCGACTCTCTCGGCGCGGGTCAAGCCGTGCACACACCGGGGGGCGGGGAGTGGCCAGTGGACAGGAGCGCCAAAACGCCCGCCCACGTTTTCGGTGGCGGGCGGGCGTTTCGCGGGTCCTGTTGGCGTGGCGTCAGTCAGCAGGCCAGGGGTCGTCGGGGATGTCGATCAAGTCATCGTTGGGCGCCGGGACGCTGTTGTCGATCATCACGTCGATGAGTTGCTCGACCAAGTCTATGTCGAACTCGATGTCCGTGTCCTGGACCTCTTCGTTGTAGTCGTCGAGCGCGGCAAGTAGCGCAGTGAGCTCCGCGATGGACTGACTCGGGTCCATCGAGTTTTCGTGGTAGGCGGCGACCGCTTGTTCGAGGCCGACGAAGACGTTGAGCATCACGAAACTTTTTGTGACGACCGTGACGTCGTTGGAGTCGCTGTTGGCGTTGGCGAAGTAGCCAGTCTCCGGCGTTTCCCAGGGCGCGTTGGGGTAGTTGATCACCACCGTGTCTTGGACCTGTTCGTCGGTTCCGGGCTCACGAAATGAAACGTCGACGACGGCGATGTCGGCGCTCTGAGTGCCGCCGTCCTCGGCCACCATTTCCGAGGCGGGGCGCAGGCGAGGCATCAACTCCAGAAGCAGTGCTGAACCTCCACCCCGACGGCCGCCCTCGTCGGTGACGTCCTTGTCCGACTCCCGGTGGGCGATGAACACGCTGGGCACTTTCAAGCTGCCGCCGTCGTCCGTGTTCTCCCACAAGGGCGAACCCACCGCGCGTCCGAATTCGTACTCCGACCCAGCTCGGACCTCGAGCGACAAGTCGAACGCAATCGGCACGGTGAAGAAGCTGAGCTCTTCGTCGAACACCTCGCTCACAGCACCGGCGCTTTCCAGGAAGTAGAAGTTACCGTCGGCCTTGAGCGCGAGATTGCGCATCAGGTCGTAGTTGAATGACGTGCCGAGGCCGATCGTCGTCAAGCCGACGCCGTCGGAGTTGTACCCCTCACTCATCTTCCCAATCGAGTCGTTGTCCGTGACGCCCACCGTCGGGTTTCCGTCGCTGAGCAAGATGACGCGGTTTTGTCGCCCACTGTCGTAGTTGGCGAACACTTCTCGGTAGCCGTCTTCGAGGCCGTCATACAGATTCGTGCTGCCTTCGGCGGTCAGGTTCCGAACCAGCTCCCGTATTTCCACGCGGTTTTCAGCGACATCCGACATGGGGAAGACGGTTTGCGAGTTGGTGGAGTAGGTGATCAGTGCGAATCGATCCTCGTCTTTGAGACCGTCGATCAGCAAGTCCAACCCTTGCCGCACGAACCCTATCTGGCCGTCGGTATTCATCGAGCCGGACGTGTCGACGACCACCGCCAGGCTCAAGGGCGGTCGCTGGTTCGCATCGGCGGCGATCGGCGAATTCAGGCCCAACTGCAGCATCGTGCAGTTCTGGCCATTGAGCAGATTGCCCATCACCCCGACCATCGCTTGAAGACACACTCGATTGCCGCAGTCAGGCACCGGCAGTTTGGTGTGGTGTTCAGCGAAGAAGCCCGCCGCATCGAACGTACCCGGCTCGGGAACGAGGCCAGCGTCGAGCTGTTGACGGAAGTATCCAAAATCCTGAGACCCGCCGAGACTCACGTTCGTGTTGGCGATTGGTGCTGAGGGATCCGCTGTGCCCGCGGAGTCGGCAATGCTCGGGCCGCCGCCCGCGCCGCTGGGCGGCGGAACACCAGCCGGTAACGGGGAGGCAGTTCCGGACGGAGGCAATGCTGCTGGACCCGCCGCGATCTGTTGAGGGGAGGCTTCGGATACGAGCCCGTCTTCCGAAGCGCCGTCGGCCCCCATGGAATTGAAGTCCGAGGGTTCGTCCGCCTCACCACTCGTCGTGACGGCGTCATCGGTATCGGGGTTCGTTGCCCGTTTGCCTTCCGCAGCGGAGTCCGAACCAGCGCTCTCGTCGCCACTGCCGCACCCAACGAGCGCCCCCGTCAAAACACCCAGGCCCACTGCCATCGCTCTTCGAATCTGCATTGCTCACTCCCAAGCCAGGGACGCTCATGGCTGCGCCCAGTATGCTTCGAGCGGAGAATCAGCAAGCTCTGTGCCATAAAAAATATCCATCCATTACCAGTGTTTATGGTTTGTTGGGCCAGGCGGTGGCACGACGCGCCGTTTGCCTGACATCGGATGGCACCATCTGGCACAACCGTTGTGTCCTAGGCACCCTCGGGAACTGCAGTAGCGCTCGAGGGGACGGGTCAACTAAGGTGCGCCGCCCCATGACCACGATCGAGCAACGCGTCGCGCCGGAACCCGAACAACTTCATCCCGTCGTTGCCGACATCGAGTGGCGCGATGCGCCGCGGATCATCGCGTCGGGAGCGTGCATGGGCACCGCCGACCTGGTTCCCGGGGTTTCGGGAGGCACCATGGCGGTCGCGCTGGGGATTTACAGGGAGTTCTTGGCGGCAATCACCTCCGTCAACGCCGATTCACTTCGAGCCCTCTTCCAGTTGCGGATCCGCCGCGTGCTCACGGTGTTGCATTGGCGGTTCATTGCCTGTCTGGGGGCGGGCATGCTGTCCGCCCTGGTGCTGATGGGTAAGATCGTGAAGCTGCCCGAGCTGGTCACGACACACCCCAAGCCTGTGTACGCCGTATTCTTCGGCCTGGTCTTGGCATCGGTATTCGTGCTGGTGCGCCGCGTGGGGAGTTGGACACCTGCCGCGCTGTTTTCCCTTCCGTTGGGGACCGCGATCGGTTTCGTCGTCGTACAGCTCGTTCCAGTTCACACGCCCGAGAACCCCGCCTTCGTATTTCTCTGTGGCGTCATCGCGATCACCGCGATGGTCCTGCCCGGGATCAGTGGCTCGTTCATGCTGCTCGTTCTCGGCAAGTACGAGTACGTGATCAATGGCGTGTTGCACTTCGAGTTCGGCATCATCGTTCCCTTCGCGCTGGGCTGCGTCCTGGGGATCAGCATTGCGTCGCGCGTGTTTGGCTGGATGTTGGACCGCTTCCACGACGCGATGGTGAGCGGTCTGACCGGGTTGCTGCTCGGGAGCCTGATTCGAATCTGGCCTTATCAACACACGGAAACCGAAGTCATCCGTGAGAAGGTCCGGGTCGTGGCCGCTCACGCGTACTGGCCAGAAACCTTCGAGATGTGGGTGCTCGGGCTGATGATGTTGGGGCTTGCGCTGGTACTGGGTGTCGAGTTGCTCGCGGCGCGGCGCGCCGAGACCTGACCTGGCTTGGACCCGTTCC
Source organism: Deltaproteobacteria bacterium (assembly GCA_003235365.1). GTDB lineage: Bacteria > Myxococcota_A > Polyangia > Polyangiales > Polyangiaceae > SZUA-265. Next base: position 14,279 of record QJWJ01000520.1, on the reverse strand, counting down.
GCCCGAATCTGATGACATCGTGCGGCGCCGGGCGCTCGCAACAGCTATCGTTGACAGCGTGTTTCGGATCGATTCGAGCCACCGCCTGCAACGACGCGGCGAGCGAAGCGACCTGCTGGCGCGTCGCGGCAGCTTCGCTGATACGTTTACCGTCCCAGTAGGGGCGACGATCTCGCGTTTCGCGGGTGGCACGTTGCCGCTGACCCGCTGCTGTGTGATCGGCTTGCCCTGGGTGCTGGGCGCGTGCGAGCCAGTCGAACTGCGTTTCGTCGAGCAGCGTGTCGATGGGTTTCAGCACGCCGATCAGGTCCAGAAGGACGCGGCGAGCGACCAGGCCCTGCTGCTGTGCCAGGCACCGGACGGGGGAGCTGCCGAGAAGCCGGTGCAGACGCTGCAAATTGGCGAGATGTGTACCGCGTTCGACGAGCCATGCTCGTCGGGGTTCGACAAGTGCACCCTCGTCGATCTGGAAAACGGTGCGCTAGCGCCTGCTTGCGTGGTGCACGTCGGCAGTCGTCGCGAAGGGGAGTGTTGTGAGCGGATCGGTCACGGCCAAGACAACTGCGACATTGGCGGCTGGTGTTCACCCGTCGGCATTGGGACGGTCGAACGTGGCCCAATGTCCTGTCGGAGGCTGTGCGGTGCGAACGACCATTGCGATGCGGGTGAACGCTGTCTCGCTCCCGGGCGTGGTCAGTACGGGATCTGCGTGCCCGTGTGCGAGATATTCGCCGACGGATGTCTGGTCGACACGGCGCGGTGCACGGCTGGCCGCGATCCTGATGGTCGGTACTTCGGCTATTGCGCGAGCTTCGGCGATGGGCAGGAAGGGGAGTCGTGCGCTTCAGATGCCGATTGCGATTCGCCCCTGCTGTGCGAGGTGCGGCAAGATGGCGAGTCGGGGAGCTGTCGCTGGATTTGCGACGGTTCCCATCCGTGTCCTAACGATCGACGTTGTGTGCCACTCGGGCTCGGTGATCCGAACAGCCCCCGGTACTGCTCGTTGTGAGGGCGAACGGACTACCGTGCGACGAGCTTCGAGTCGGTCCAGTAGGTTGCCTCGATGGTGAGCGGCGTCTGCGGGGACGCTCGCACTTCGTCACAGGAAGCCGGGCAGAAACTCAACCAGGTTCCGTTGGGGTCCTTGTACAGAGCCCACGCCAACAGATCTTCGCAGTATGTGGCACTCGTCAACGAGGCAAACTGCTGCTCTCCAAAGTGAACGACGACGTCTTGCGGCCGCAATGGGCTGCTGGTCACGTCCAACCAGAATCGGCATTCCATCAACACACTGTCGATGGCGGCGGCTTCCAAAGTGGTCGTCTTCACCTCGGGTGGCGTGTCGGGTTGCGTCGACTGGGTGTCGGGTATGATCCCATCCGCAGCGAATGCTTCGACGGGCGCCCCACCGCCAACCGGCTGCGTCGAGGCGGAAGAGTCCGTCGCGAACTGGGCGTCGGCAGCAGCTTGCGATGCTGGGGTCATGATCGAGGTGTCGCTCGCCACCGGAGCAGCACTGGCCTGGGGTACAGTCCCGGCAGCGACGAACATCGTCCCCGGCTCGACGGATTGGCGTCCGCCGTCGTCCGCCTGCCCGCCACAGGCGAGCAACGGTAGCGCGACCGCAGCCAGTGCAACCCATCCAATGCGCATGGCGCGAAGCATAGCATCCATCGTCCGCCATGCGGGGCCGTGTGGACGTTGGTCCTGGTTTCCGTCGAGCGACCATTTTTCGAGCGAAACTCGGTTGGCAATGGCTCTGGCCGATGGCGAGCCATGTAGGACAGTGGTTACCGCGCGGACCACGCGATGCGGACGATCACGCTCGAACGCAAGCTCGGCAGTACCGAAATGGGTCCGTCTCGTCCCTCGAAGTCGATGGCGATCGAGCGACGCGACCACGCCAACTGGGCACCGACTTCAGGATGCCAGTCGTCGACGCCGAATGGGCTCCACCACGCGCCCACGTGGGCGGCGATCAAAGGACACCAACCTCCGTTGCCAGCCAGTCCGCAGTCGTTAGGGACGTCCTCAGCCAAACGAAGATTGTCGCTCGCCCGGACTTCTGCCAGGGCTCCGCCCAGCCCGAGTATGACCCCAATCTGGGGCGTGGGTGCCCAGCGTAAGCTGAGGCTTCCTTCCAGCAGTCGTGTGGAGACCCCCTGCGGTGAGGACAGCGATTGTGCCCCGAACAGGTCCAGCTGTGCGCCGATTCCCTCGGTGAACGACGACCAACCGCCCAGCGCCAAACCGAGCGCGAGGTCGTTTTGCCACAGGCTTGCCGAGGGACCGATCCCCAGGCCCCAAGACGGAAATGAGTCGTGGGGCTCATCGGACTGATTGTCGGGGGGCGGGGTGTCGCTGGTTCCCGTGGGCGGTGCATCTGCGCTGCGCGACTGCGTTGGCTGCTCGGCTTCCCCCGGTTCGGGTGCGCTGGACGAGCCAGGCGGGGTCGCGTTGGTCGCGTCGTTGTTCACCTTTTGCGTGGCGTCGGTGTTGCCTTGCTCCGGCGCGGTGGGCGTGCTCACCGGCCCGCCATCGCCGTCCCCATCTTCCTCGGTTGATGACGGCCCGTCGGTGTCCGTCGGTGTCCCGGGCGCTGGCGTGACGGGGCTCGAGACCAGTCTTGTGTACGCTTCGAACAGCGACTCCACCGTCGGTGGTTCGTCGGCGAGGTGGGCGCTCCGCGCTGTCGTCGTGCCTTCACGGCGCCAAACCATCGAGGCGTTGCGCTCACAGTGCAGAGTCAGGGACCCCTGTTCGCCACGCACTGCCAGGTCGGCGCGAACGCGGGCTTCGAACGCCGCGGCTCGCTCCTTGCCCAGTTGGGGGCAGTCGACGTGAATGATCGAGTCAGCCCAGGCTGTTCCGACGTAGGCGGCGGCCGCGACGACGATGAGGACCCGACGCACGACGTAGCGCTGCCTGAGCGGCGTCGCCTTTACAAGTTCGGCCGAATCTATTCCGCGCGTGAGAACCGGTTGCCGCGCCAAACTCGCGTAGGAGCGGAACAGAGGTCGGGCGGCGAGGTCGCGCGTTCGCTGGTCGAGGCTCGCCCCGTGCGGGCTGTCGTGCCCGCCTCGGCATGGGTATCCCCTCCGGGGACGCCGCGGTTCTCGGTTGATTTTCCAGAGGAATTTGGCCAGTGGTGAAAGTGCCGTTCGCGCAACTGCTCGTGCTTCGAGGGTCCGGGCACCAACCATTGGAATCGTTCATGTCCAGTCCCACCATGCCGGCGACTGTCGCGTCCGCTCCCAGTCGTGGAGGGCGTTCGCTCCAGCGCGAGCACCAGCTCTTCGATCTGGTCTACCGGCAGATGCGTTCTTTGGTGGGAGGGCACGAGCGAGACTTCGACGATTTGGTTCAAGACGCGATGGAACAGGCACTGCGCTCGTTACCGGCTTTCGAAGGCCGCTCCAAGTTCTCCACTTGGACCTTTCAGGTTTGCTACCGGACGGTGCTCAAGCGTCGGCGTTGGTACGGACGTTGGCTCAAGCGTTTCACGCTCACCCGAGAGGGTGAGCTGCCCGAGGTCGACGTCGAAGTGCCAGCGCACCAACCTCTGGAACAAACCGAGCGAACTCAGCGGTTGTGGAATGCACTGGGACGGATGAGCACGAAGAAGCGGGTCGTCGTCGTGCTGCACGATCTCGAAGGAGTGACGAGCGAGGAGATCGCGCAGATCATCGACGTCAAGCTCGGCACTGTACGTTCCAGGCTGCGAGACGGACGCAAGGAACTGCTGACCTTGCTCAAAGACGATCCCTACTTTGGTGAGGAGGCAGTTTGATGGCGCTCTCCGACAAGCAACGCATCAAGCGCATTCGGCAGGTCTGGCTGGCATCTGGCCCGAGTGGTTTCGAAGTCGCGGCCGCCCGCCAGCGGTACTTCGCCGAACGCCCAACACGGCGACGGACCCCGGGCTGGAAATGGATGGGAGATCTCGCGCTCGGTTTTGCCGCCGCGGCGGTGCTGCTCGTGGGTTACGACGTGCTGTCGTCGCGCGACGCACGAGACATGTCTGCGGATGCTGTGGCTCCGCATGGGACCTCAGAACCGATTGCCGTCGTCGGCGCCGAAACCGCAGCTGCACCGGAGCAGCGCGTGGCCGCGGCCACCGCAACGCCGCCGGCTGCAGCCAGGTCGGGGACACGGATTGCCGACCTGAACCTGGTGCGGCTGGAAATGCGTGGAGAGGCGATCCCGGTGGCGGTTGGCGTGCGCTACGAGGTACCCGCCGGGGAACGGGCCGTCGTAGCGTTTGCCGGTGAGCGCAGCGTGGTGGGAGGACCGCAGGTCATCGAGTTCACCTTCGAGGCCGATCGTGCCAGTGGCTTCGTCATGCACTTGTCGGAGCTTCGACTCAACCGGCCCGCGGCGGCTCCGGGATCGTCCCTCCCAGCCGGGAACGATGGATCGAAGTTGGTGGCGCAGGGCAGGCCGGGCAGTGAGGCGGACTTGTCGTCCAGTCAGGTCGCGAGTTGGACGAAAGTGGCGCAGGCGATGCGAGGGGGCGATCAGCAGATCGCCGAACGCGAGTTGGAGCAACTGTCCGAATCCGGATCGGCGCAGAATCGCGATTCGGCGGCGCTCGCTCTCGCGCAACTGTGGTTGGCTCGTGGGGAGGCAAGACGTGCCAAGCCCGTTTTGGACCGATTGCGTCAGGGGGCAGCGAGCGCGGTCGTGAAACGCCGAGCATCGGAGCTCTACGCTTCGCTGCCACAGGATTGACGTCGCGATCTGCCGAGTCCTCGTTGCAGCGACGGTGCGGCTGTTCGCGTCATCGCGCGTATTTCATGGGTGCTGCCGCCGACTGACGATTCGTGTTACGGGTCGGAAGCGGAGCCCGAGCAGCACGTTGGTGCTCGGGTCCCATCGGAGGCCCATGCGCTGGTTGATCATCGGCATTTCCCTATTTCTTGCGGTTTGGCCGCGGTTCGTCCAGGCCCAGCCCCAGGATTGCTCGACGCCGCGACGCGCGGCGGACATGTTGTTCTACTGGCAGCAGCCCGACTCCATGGATATCGAGCGCGCGACCACGTGCCTCGATGCAGCGGGTCGAACTGCCGGTGAGCTGCAGAGTGTGGCTCGCAAGGTCAAGCGGCTCTTCGACAACCGCGGCATGTACGTCGACATGACCGCGCTCAGCGACGATCCCCAGTTTGCCGTGGGGGAGGGCGAACGCCGCGTCGCGCTCCACCATGGTCTGCCGAGCGTCGTGTTGTCGCGTGCGGACGATGGCCGTTGGCTGTGGACGGCTGCGTCGTTGTCGACCGTCGAGCGCTTGTACGACGACGAGACTGGGATGCTCCAGCGGTTCGTCGTGACACTGCCCGAGTCGCTGCAAGAGCAGCTCTTTGGTGTTCACCTGTGGCAGTATCTGGGGCTGGCGATGCTCCTGCTCGTCGGGTTGATGCTGCGGGCCGTCATTCGCATGCTGATCGAGAGCCGGGTGCGGAAGCTCGCCGAGGTGCTCGGCGCGATGTGGGCCTCCACTTTGGCGCGAGCGTCGGCCGCTCCCTTGTCGACGATAGCGATGGCGGCGGGGTTGCGGGTGACCTACCCGATGCTGATGCTGCCCGTTTCGTTCGCGGCGGTGCTGGCCATCTCCGTGCGCGTGCTCATGGTGCTTGCGATTGTCTGGGGGCTGTACCGCCTGGTGGATCTGGTCGCGGAGAGCCTGGCCGAGCGAGCGGCGCGCACAGAAAGCAAACTCGACGACCAGCTCGTACCGCTGGTTCGCAAGTCGTTGAAGGTGTTCGTCGTCATCGGCGGCGTGCTGTTCGTCTTGCAGAACCTTCAAGTCGACGTCGGATCTTTGCTGACTGGCTTGGGCATCGGGGGTTTGGCGTTCGCGTTGGCGGCCAAAGAGACTCTCGCCAACTTTTTCGGCAGCCTGATGATCTTCGTGGATCGGCCTTTTCAGATCGGCGACTGGATTGCCGTGCGAGGGGCAGAAGGCATCGTCGAGGAGGTCGGTTTTCGTTCGACGCGGATCCGAACCTTCTACAACTCGGTGATTAGCGTGCCCAACGCGGCTTTCACCGATGCGCAGATCGACAACTACGGCCGTCGTGAGTACCGCCGCACCTTCACCACGCTCAACCTCACCTACGATACGACGCCCGAGCAGATGCAAGCGTTCTGCGAGGGGATTCGTGCCATCATCGTCGCCAATCCGTTCACGCGGAAGGACTACTACGAAGTCCACATGTCAGCGTTTGGTGCGCATTCCCTCGACGTGATGGTCTACTTTTTCTTCAAGGTGCCGTCGTGGTCTGACGAACTGCGGGAACGGCACAACGTATTCTTGGAGATCATGCGTTTGGCCGAAGCGCTCGGAGTGCAGTTCGCTTTTCCGACTCAGACGCTGCACGTCGACAGCGTTGCGGCACCTGGGGTTGCCCGGCAAGTGCCCGCGCCCCCTCCCCACGGGCAGCTTGCGCAAGTGGTGCGGGACTTCGGCCCCGAAGGGCAGTTGTCGCGCCCGGCGCCCGGCGAGCTCGTTTCAGGGGCCTTCCTGGCCCAGAAGTAGGCCCGCCGTCTGTACGCTGTCGACCGCCGCAGTTGCAGCTGCGCGTAGCAGGTCAGCGCGCAGGACGTCTGCGCTCGTATGTCATCCGGATGTGGGTCCCACCCAGGTCGACGAAACGCTGCGCTAGATGAGCGCTAGATGGGCGAGCACGATTGTCGGGCAGTTTTTTGGGCCACCGTTCGGTGAGGGCCCGAAAACCCGCCCCCGTTGCAGTCGCTTTCTCGACTCCATTCTCCGTTGCATCGAATGAACGTTCGCGAAGCGTGAACGCTCATTCAGGAACTCGCAGTCGCGGCAGACGAATCCTGGGGTGGCTCCTGCAGATCGATTAGCACGTCGAGTGCCTCGATGGTGCGTTTCGTCTGAATCTCCTTCTGACGGAGCTTCTTTTGACTCACCTCCAGCTTTCGCTGTTCGGCTTCGAGCTCGCGCAGCGCGGATCTCATGTCTTCGCGTTCGGCTTTCAGTGCTTCGACGTCGATGGGCAAAACGGGTCTCCTCCTGGTTTCGTGAGGATAGCCGCCGTCACGTTCCCCTCGCACCAAAAAAGTGTGTCGATCGCGTCAATCCGTCGAGACGCTCCGGTTTCGCCCATCCCGTTTGGCCTGGTACAGTCGACCATCCGCCCGCTGGACCAGCGCCTGCGCGCTCGGGTGGTTGCAGCAGGTCAGCGACGCGCATCCGATGGAAATCGTCACCGCGATTGACTGTCCCCCGAACTCGGTCGTTCGTTGCTCCACTGCGTTGCGCAGTCGTTCTGCGGCGATGTGCGCTCCCGCAAGCGGCGTACCGCGGAGCATCAGGATGAATTCCTCGCCCCCGTAGCGGGCCATCAAGTCTTCGCGGCGCAATTGGGCGGATACGACATCCACGACGGCTCGAAGCACCGCGTCACCCGCGGGGTGCCCATGGGTGTCGTTGACGCGTTTGAAATGGTCGACGTCGAGAAGCAGCAGTGACAGTTCCGAGTGGTGTCTGAGCGAGAACGCGAGCTCCCCCTCTAGCTGGTTGTTGAAGAACTGACGATTGTAGGCGCGCGTCAAAGGGTCGCGCACGCTCGCCTCGTACAGCTGTTTGAGGACTTGCTCCTCGTCGGCGCTGACCAGTGTGAAGCGGAAACACACGCGCGCACCAAACTGCACCGTGTCGCCGTTGTTCAGTTGCGCCGCTTTGACGCGGCAGCCGTTGACGAACGTGCCGTTGCTCGAGTTCAGGTCCTCGACGCAGTAGTTGGTACCCAAGCGTGTGATGCGCGCGTGGTTGCGACTCATCCCGGGGTCGTCGAGGCAGAGGTCGTTCTCCGGGTTTCGACCCACACGAAGACTCCGCTGATCCAACGGCAGTACCTCGCCAGCGTTGGCCGAGTCCATTCTCACCAGCACTTCGCGAGTGCGTCGGGGAGCTTGCAGCTCGACTTGCTGGTTGAGGGTCTGGCTGAGCTCTCGGCGCTGCGGGCGTTCGCCGGAGGTAGCCGTCTCGTTGGCTGGGTCGTAGGGCGCCACGGCTCCGTTCTTCACCAGTTTGTCTCCGGGAACGCGGGACCCGGTTTCGCGATGAGGTAGCCCTGCAGTAGGTCACATCCCAATTCTCTCAAGGTCACCTTCTCCTCCTCTGACTCCACGCCCTCACCGACGACCAACATCCCCATGTCTTTGCACAACGCGGTCATCGACTGGATCAGCTTCTGCCGTGTCGCACTGAGGTGCACGTTGCGCACCAAAGACATGTCCAACTTGACGATCTCGGGTTCGAGAAGCGCAAAGCTGGTGAGACCAGCGTAGCCGGCCCCGAGATCATCTACGGCGATCTTGAACCCCATCTTGCGTAGGCGCTGCACGCGATCGCGGACGTCCTTCACTTTTTCTATGGACGACCGCTCTGTAATCTCCAGGACCACTCTGTGGGCGATCTGAGCCAAAGGGGAGTCATCGGATATCAAGTGGGGGTCGAGGAGGTCCGTCGTGTGCAAGTTTACGAACAGCAATGCTCCTTTGGGCGCGCTTTGCATGCCGTCGGCGGCCTTGTTGCGCATGGCCCGGCCGAGCACGTCCAGCTGTTCCAGCTTTTCTGCAACCTCGAGCACCGCACCTGGGTGCGGCAACGAGGCCTCGCCACTGCGCATGAGTGCTTCGTATCCGAACACCGCGCCGGTTTCCGCGTGGACAATCGGCTGATATGCCGCCCATAGGCTATTGAGCGCTCGCTCGAAGCTCGCCTGCATCGACGCGAGATCGGGGCCGTTCATCTGGTGTCCGAATAGTTCCGCCGCCTTGCGCTTCATCTGCGCCATGCGTCGAAGACACGAAGCTTTCTCGAGAACCTCCTCCAGCGTGTGGAGATCGACCGGTTTGGTCAAATAGTGGAAAGCGCCGTATTCGAGGGCCTTTACGGCCGTACTCACCGCGGGTTCCCCGGTAATCAGGACTACCGGAACGTCCGGGTCCGTAGCGTGAATAGAGCGCAGCAACTGGATCCCATCCCAGCCAGGCATCGAGATGTCGCTCAGCACCACATCGAAGGCGTGCTCGGTGAACAGCTCGTTGGCTTCGAAGCCATCTTGGGCAGCGATCACTTCGTACCCCTTGGCATGGAGAAGCCTTAAAATGCTGCGCCGCAGCGCGGGCTCGTCATCGACGACAAGCACGCGACCCTTCGTCCTTGCACGGCTCGAGCGAACGGATTCGTTGTCGGCCAGGGGACCGAGTGAGTGCACGGCAGACGTCGAGTACTGGGCGGCAAGAGCCATGTGCAGAGCGAACGGTTGTTCTGAACTTTCGTTGAGCGCAAAAAGAGGTAGACGTGCCGCGCTGTCTCGCTAAATCTCCGACGAGAGAGCCACTTACAAACTCAACAATGGGGGGACACTTGTCACAGAAACACGCGCAATTCGTCAGTGAATCTGAGCGGTTGACATGGAACGGCTACCACTTCACGTCGGGCGACGTCGCTCGACTGTTGGAAGTCGATCTCAAGACTGTTCACAACTGGGTCAGTCGAGGGCACGTAGATGGACGGCGGACAGAGGGAAGGCATCTGCGCTTTTCCCGTTCTGAAGTCGTACGCTTCATGCGCCGATTCGGTTACCCAGTACCAACAGTGGTGGGCGAAGCGCCGCCACGAATCGTCATTGATACGACGCACAGCCGCGCATCCGCGTTGCGCCGTTCGCTGAGTAGAAGCTGCGTCGTCACGCCATGCGACGGGCTGTTTGCCTGTTCGCTCGCGGTGGCAACGGGGGCGCACGAGGCAGTGATTGTCGACTTGGATGTACATCCTCGACATCAGCTGGCGGCGTTCAACAAGGCGGTCAGAAGTTGGGCGTCCAGCAAGCAGGTGTGCTTGTTGGGAATAGGTAGTTCAAACGCCGCTCTTTCGCACTTCGTGCGTAATGGCGGTGACGCGGCGCTATCGCCCGAGCGAGAACGCGACGTTGCGGGAGTCGTTCGCTGGCTGGTCGGAGTCGATTCGAATTGTCCGCGGGGGGTTGAAGCATTGGCGGAGCAGCATCAGCTCGCCGGCTAGTGATTGCTGCCAGTGGGCGCGTCGCGATGAGCGATTGTTGAAGCCCTGTTTGAGGGGGCGAATGGGGGCGAGGGCTTCAACAACCGGTGCGGCGGAGTATCTGCCGCCATCCTCGCCGTCGCGTTGCGCCACTTGCGCGAGCCGTTGTGGGGTGGGCTTGCTCGGCCGCGCGAACTACTGATCGTTTGCCAAATCGGAATCGGGTGGTGGCTCTTGATCGGGTGTGGGCCTGACGAGCTTGCCATGGGGACCCGCGCGGAAGTAGTCGCGCCGTACGTGGGCTCGTGCGCGGCGGACTTCTTGATCCAGGTAGCGCATCGGATCGCGATAGGCGCCCGAGATGGGTCTGCTGCGTATGCACAACAGCCACGTGCCGACGTGAACGGTGACCACTGCCACGGTTTGCCAGACGACACCCGGAGTTGGGTCGATTCTGGTCAGCTCAGCGCCGGCGACGTCCCGCGCTGAGACCCAGCGACCTTCGCTGTGCACCAACCAGGTCTTGCGCGCCGTGCCGCGCGGCACGATCTCCTCGTTTGCGACGAGCCGCACACTGACGAGCCGCGGACTGCCGGTCACGTTGTTGCGAACCAGAATGCGAGCGAGTTCGTCACTCGCTCGCTCATTGGGTTGGAGTGGCTCCGGCTCTCACGGGCAAGCCACTAGTTCGATGGGAGGTCCGCGGGGGGCTCCGCCGCAGGTTCCTCTTCCGTTCCCTCTCCCGTGGCGGGCGCCTCGTCGGGAGCGGGGGCCTCGGCAGCGCCAGCCGGGGTAGCGCCAGAGCCTTGTCCGAACCACTCGATGCCCTCGGGTTGCTGAACCGGGCTCTTGCCCTTGGCTTCGCGTGCGAACGTCGGCACGGTCGTTGCGTCGCAACCGCTCTGAAAACCCGTGGCATTGAACTCGAGCTCCGTCGATGCGGACAATTCCGAGCCGTCGCCTTGTGTCTTGTTGATCGACACCAGCAGAGTCCGGTTGCCCGAGCGTGAGGGCGAACAATAGGAAACCAGGTAGTAGCGGCTGTGGTCGCGTTCGACGAGCGTTGCGACGTCGGCCAGGCTGTTCTCCAGATTCTCGAAGATGCTGGTCTGCGCATACCCAGCCCGTCCCAGCGTTTCGGCGAGCTTCGTGTCGTTGGCGGGGCCGACGGTTACCGCGAAGACTTGGTGCTTGGTCGTGTCCAGCGCGTCGAGCAGAGCGTCTTCTTTGGTTCTGGCCGCCAAGTCTGGCCCACGGGCGAGAATGATCAGCGTGCCGATCGCCAGGGGCTTGGGGCTCATGGCCAGTTCCTGATCGAGCTTCTTCAGGGCGGAGACGACCGCCCCGTTGAGATTGCTCGAGGAGTCCTTCTGAACGTAGTTGGTGACTGTTGCCAGATCGTCTTTGGTGACGGGCTTGCTCGCCTTGGCCGGATCGAGTTGACCGTAGCCGCCCAATGGCGTCAGATCGTCCGAGCCATCGAACCCGTAGAGGCTGACGCTGAACTTGTCGCGCAGACGTTCGACAAACGGGGCGAGTTGGCCCGCCAGCAAGCTGTTCGACCCCTCTTGCTGCGCCGAGCCGCTGAGGTCCACCAAGACGACCGCGTGGTGGACGACGGCTACGTTGCGGTCGAGCAGCGTCAGCCCCACTTGGTTGGCTCGGAGAACCTGCTCGTTCTCTTGAATCGTGAAGTTGTCGGGAGCCAGCCCGTACACGGCTTCATCGCCGTTTTGTACCGATAGGTAAACAGCGACGTTGCTCGGCTTCTGCGTAGACATGGCGACCGGTTCGACTTTGACGCCGCCCAGTAGTTGGCAGCCGCTGAGTGATGCGACACTGAAGCTGCCGAGGGTGATCACCAGCAACGTCAGTCTGAGGAAGCTGCGTGCAAACGACCACGTGCTCTTACGTCCTGTTTCGACTGTCATTCCCATACGACCTTTCCCTTGAGCGCGTTGTGTAGCATATCCGTCATTTCGTGGGACAGCGCCTCGGGGAGCTCATCGGTGTGGAAGAGTCCGACCTCGGCGATTTCCACTGGGTTCTTTGGCGGACGCACCGGCTCGGTAACCTTGGCACGGACGACGATGGTCACAGCGTGGAATCGAAAGTCCCGATCCGGTCGGGAATACACTCCGAGTAGATCCCCGACGCTGATTACCTCGACACCCGCCTCCTCGGCCAACTCGCGGCGGATACAGACTTCGAGTGGCTCGCCCCACTCGACCGTGCCACCGGGCAGGGCCCACTGACCGGTATCCTGCCGCCGAATCAGCACCAAGCTTCCATCGTGAGTGCTCGCCACGGCAACGATGCCAACGACCGGGCGCCGCAGCACGTGTCGGGCTCCTTCTTTCACGATGCCCCATACCCCGGCAGGTATCCTCATGGGCTCCCTCTGCGCGCGGCGGCCGTCTGGTTGGGGTATTGCCCGTTGCGCTTTTGCGGCATAACCCGCCTCGTGCCGCGTATTGCACATCTTGGCAAGCTTTGCCTCGTCGGGCTGATCGGGTGCGAGGCCAAGCCGCCGCCAGGCGCAGACCGCCCGCCGCACCCGACCATCGTCGTTGCCGAGGCGGAGTTGCATCGACAACCGGGCCCCCGGCCCGCCGCCGATCAGCCGGTAGCTGTCTCGGCTGGTGAACTCGAGCTCGGTTCTCGGGAGGACGCGTTGCCGTTCGAACCTACCGGAGCGAAGCTCGCAAGCATCGCTTGGCGGACGTGGGTCTACACGGATGTCGGCCCGCGCCGCACGCGCTACGGCTACCTACGCGCCGGTGCGATTGTGGATCGGCGAGATCCGCCAATCTACAACGACGGCTGCAAGGATGGGTGGTATCGGATTAACCCTCGCGGCTTCGTTTGCGCAGGGAAAGGGGCGACGCTCGAACTCGACGACCCGGTCGTCGTGGCCAGTCAGCGGCGCGCCCAGCGCAATGCTGGGCTTCCCTACGTCTACGCCCTTTCCGACCAGCGGGCGCCGCATCTGTACTTTCGTCTGCCGTCGGCCGCGCAGATCCGCGAGGTCGAGGGCGAGTACCGCGGCAGAGCCATTCGCTGGCTCGAGGCCCGGCAAACTCGCGGGGAGTTGGAGCTCATCCACTATCAACCCGAGCCGCCACAGTTCTTGGTCGGCAACGCGCTCTCGAAGCCCTACGGATTGGATACCGGCTTGCGGCGCGCCGTTTCCGCGGGTCAGGCGAGTTCCGACAGCGGATTTGCCATCGCCAACACGTTCTCGTGGGAAGGGCGGGTGTGGGGGCTGACCACCGAGTTGGACATCATTCCCATGGATCGCACGTCCGTGGTGAGGCCCAGTGAGCTCGAAGGAGTCAAGCTCGAGGCCGACGAAGACCTGCCAGTCGTGCTCGTCAGCGATGGTTGGCTCGCTCGCTACGAACCACAGGAAAACGGAGCGTTGAAGAAGGTAGATGGCGTGCCCAAGCGCACGCTATTCGCCGTGGCTCCGCAGAAGAAGCGAATTGGTGGTGTGGGCTACTGGGAAACGAGCGATGGTCTGCTATTGCCAGCGGCCGGAGTGAAGGTGATCGAGCCCCGTACGACGTTCCCCAGTGTCGCGACCGGCACCAGGAAATGGATCGACGTGTCGATTCGGAGACAGACCCTCGTCGCGTACGAGGGCAAAAAGGCCGTCTTTGCCACGCTCGTCAGTACCGGCGCCGGTGGTTTGGGTGATCCGGAGAAGGTCCCGTCGACGATCCAGGGAACGTTCATGATTCACGCCAAACACGTCAGCGAGACGATGGACGGTGATGACGACAAGAGCGATTCCTTCAACCTGCGCGACGTGCCGTTCGTCCAGTACTTTCACAGGGGGTTCGCGCTGCACGGGACCTACTGGCACGACGAGTTCGGTCGTTGGCGCAGCCACGGGTGTGTGAACTTATCGCCTAAAGACGCGGCGTGGCTTTTCGAATGGACGGATCCCCACGTGCCCGAGGCCTGGCACAGCGTGTTGAACAAGGAACGCGGCACGGTCGTCTACGTTCACCCGTGACGCGGACGCCTGGAGCGCAAAGCTTGTCGGTGACCTAGAGCAAGTGCTCCAGATCTGCGACCACTTCGAATGCTCGTGGAACGCGCCCATCCGGATTGTCGGTATCCAGTTCGACGATCGTCTGCACGCCCTGTCGCGGTTCCAGCGGTTCCGCCAGCTGGTAGACGCGCTCGGCAATCACCACTGGGGGAGCGGCAACCGGGTTTCGATAGTCGAAGAGCC